>NZ_JAELTR010000221.1:0-404 GCF_016428945.1 Chromobacterium sp. ASV23 | reverse complement strand
ACGGTAAGTTGGAAGAGAAGACAATAGGAAAGCGCCTGCAGTGAATGCCAGTACGGAATAATCCAGTACTTCCTTCCATCCAAACGAATAGGCCATCGTCAATGAAAATAATAAGGTGAGCACCCCGGCTGCCAGGGCTACTATATTGGTTTTGTAACCCAGTAGTAACAGGAGTCCCAGCGAGGTTTCCAATATCGTGGTAAGGATGGCAACAGGAGGAATAGCCGCTGGTGGCATAAAGGAATTCACCTGTGCGGTATAATGAAGGAAGGCATCCCATCCGGAGGATTGTTTCCCCCAGAGGCCGGTCCTGCTGGCCACCGCAGAAAGAAATCCTCCGGCCAGTGCCAGTCGTAATAAGAATGAGGTAAATGCTGTATTGGTGATCATATGCTGGTATTATG
>NZ_JAELTR010000220.1:0-404 GCF_016428945.1 Chromobacterium sp. ASV23 | reverse complement strand
AGCTTGGGCATTATGGTCAATTTTTTCGCTCTGCCGTGTCATCGCGAAAAAGGCAATATAGAGTATGTTCTCAACGAATTTTGTGAAATAGGGATAGGCGTATTTGTTACGCGACCACCTGTAGGCAACTTCTATGGGGTTATGACAATGGACTTGCGAGTTGATTAATTCTCTCCCCATATGATCAAGCTCGCTATTAAGGTATTGGTGGTAATCGGGTAATCCATGCCTCTGGCTAGAGTAATTGACTTTTTTCCGCCAAGTGGCAACTTCTAGGCGAATCTCCTTTGATATTTGACGTTGAGCTGTTCGCTTTTGGTCCTCAATATCTCGTGCTGGCTTAGAGTCGTGCCATGCAGTCCACGTCCCATCTAGAGGAATGTGGGCCAAGCTTTCTATAAGCC
>NZ_JAELTR010000219.1:0-407 GCF_016428945.1 Chromobacterium sp. ASV23 | reverse complement strand
CCTGAAGGACATCCATCAGCAAGAATTGTTTTGTTGAAAAGTTTTGATAAGGATGGCTTCCTGTTTTTTACCAACTATGAAAGCCAGAAGGGACAAGAGTTGGCAGAGAATCCACATGTTTGCCTGCTGTTTTTCTGGAGAGAACTGGAGCGACAGGTACGTATCATTGGTACGGTGAGTAAGGCGCCGGCAAACGTTAGTGATGAATATTATAATAGTCGCCCTATTGGTTCCCGCATAGGCGCTATCGCTTCTCCTCAAAGTAAGGTGATTGCAGACCGTTCTGTATTGCAGGAAGAGGTAGACAGGCTGACGGCAGAATATGCGGAGAAATCGCCTGAAAGGCCTGCTTACTGGGGCGGTTACCTGGTGAAGCCAACCGCCTTGGAATTCTGGCAGGGCAGAAG
>NZ_JAELTR010000218.1:0-407 GCF_016428945.1 Chromobacterium sp. ASV23 | reverse complement strand
CGCTACGTGTGCGACATCCTGATGGGCGACAACCCGGCGGCCGACCGGCTGCTCGTGGTCGAGGTCGTCACGCCGGCCAGCCATTCGAGCAGCTATCCGCCGCACAAGCACGACCGCGACGCGGCGCCTGACGAAACGTCGCTGGAGGAAACCTATTACCACCGGATCGATCCGCCGCAGGGTTTCGCGTTCCAGCGCGTGTACACGGACGACCGCAGCCTCGACGAAGCGTGCGCGGTCGAGGACCACGACGTCGTGATGGTGCCGCGCGGCTACCACCCGGTGGTCGCGCCGCACGGCTACAACCTGTACTACCTGAACGTGATGGCCGGGCCGAGCCGCGCGTGGGCGTTCAAGAACGATCCCGCGCACGAGTGGATGCTAGACGCACCGAAGCAGTGATGGAC
>NZ_JAELTR010000217.1:0-407 GCF_016428945.1 Chromobacterium sp. ASV23 | reverse complement strand
CTAATAGAGCTGAGCAGGAGCATGCACGTGTAATGCAATCCCTGCAAAGCCTAGAACGTTATCGATCCATCAAAGCTCAGGCCATGACCGCAACCAAAGCCGCCTTGAACAGCTACGACGGACCTGAGTTGTCGGCTTCTGAGGCACGAATGCTGGAGATGAAATATCACCCAGCCGAGAAAAGCTCATCAAGCGATATTGAAAATCATATCAACAAAGGGCTCCAAGAACGTACCGAGGCGATGGATGAACATTTTGCGGTGATGAAAGAGCTTATGTCTGCCTCCAATTACACGGGAGCAGACTATGACTGACCTACATGATCCCTATGGTCCGAATCGCCTGACCCAGTATCTTTGTCCGATTCTAACGCGCCAGGAGGCTATATTAGCATTACGATTCCTGCC
>NZ_JAELTR010000216.1:0-408 GCF_016428945.1 Chromobacterium sp. ASV23 | reverse complement strand
GAATTACTTGGCGAAATTCCGAGATATTGAATGCTTTCTTGTCTTGATGACTCTGATATTGCTAATAGAAGATCGGCCCGTTTCAAGTTGTCAATTTTCTCGAAATACCAATTTGAAATAACAGGGTTTGACAGGTATTCTTTAGGATTAATTAACGGGATTAGGTCGTACAAAATCACAGCCGTTTTTACTGCGGAGTTGAGTTTTCCAATGCTAGTCACCGCATTGTCACTCAGTCCTTCTAGTAAACTTGTGATCAAAACTATATCAGGTGCGAGTCTTGCAATGAACGCTTCTCGTGAGAGTTCATTCGCTTTCCGTCGCCATGTATTTTTTTTATTAAGTTGATCTACTTGACCAAATCCATTCCAAACATGAATATTGTCATGGGGAAGTAAGTTTTTGAAC
>NZ_JAELTR010000215.1:0-409 GCF_016428945.1 Chromobacterium sp. ASV23 | reverse complement strand
GGGTGCAATCAGCTCGCGGCTGTAGCGGCCGGCGGCTTCCAGTTCCGGCACCACGTGACGGACGAAATCGTCCAGCCCTTCGGCCACCACCGCAAAGCCCAGAATGAAGCCGTCCGCAGCCCCCTCATCCAGCCAGCGGATGATTTCCGCCGCCACTTTTTTGCCGCTGCCGACAAAATTGCTGCCCGGCGTGGCTGCCTCCAGCGCAGCCTGACGCAAGGTCTGGCCCTGTTCGCGGGCGCGTTGCTTGATGCGGTCGGTGGTGGAGCGGAAGCTGTTTTTGCCGATATCGCCCAACTCGGGGAAGGGTTCGTCCAAGGGGTACTGGCTGAAATCATGGTGATCGAAGAAGCGGCCCAGATAAGCCAGCGCGTCCTCAATGGACAGCAGTTCGCGAATACGCTGGAAC
>NZ_JAELTR010000214.1:0-409 GCF_016428945.1 Chromobacterium sp. ASV23 | reverse complement strand
ATCAAAGCCCGTGCACAATACAGGTCAGGAAGGGATACCTCCAATTTTCTCAAGCAAATACGTTTAGTCCGGTTTCAATAAATAACGGTTTAAAATCAGATTTTGGTTTTTACGTAACTATTGGAAAACTCTAATAAGTGGCGTTTTTCCCAATATCTCAATAAGCAATTTTAAAAATTATTCTACGAAATGTAGACTTAGATAAAAATAATAAAATATTTCATTTTCAACCAGCCGTTTCGGGGATATTTTCAAAACTCCGTCCAACATTATTCTAATAATGTCATTTCCACCACTTTACACATTAACACATGGCCAAAAATTAATTGGGTAGGCGGAAATATTCCATGCTGAACGGAGTTTTTACAGCAGTAGCGGTAAGTTGAATTAGAAATCAATCGCATGATCC
>NZ_JAELTR010000021.1:0-65882 GCF_016428945.1 Chromobacterium sp. ASV23 | reverse complement strand
GTCCTTGTACAGCACCGCGCGATGCTGCAGCACCCGCTCCGGGATATCGAGGCTGGATTGACCTGCGGCTGCGGGCAGCGGGCGCGTTTCCCAGCCCTGCGGCAAGGGGGACCACAACAGGCGCGCACTTTCGGTGCGGCGGGTGAAGTTCAGCGCCCGCACCGCGCTGCCGAACGGCGTGTCGGTGGTATCCAGCAGATGGTTCATCTCCGGCGTCAGCCGCGACGGCACATACCAGTTGTCCGCTTCGGACAGCACATGGTCGCCGCAGGCCAGTTGCACGCGGCGATAGCCTATCGCTTCGTCGGCCCCCACTTTCAGCTGGCTGCGCACCTCGGCGTCGGCCGGTTTGCGGATAGAGGTGTCGCGCAGGGCGCGGATGCGCGGCTCGGCCGCCAGTTGGTGCGCCTCGCACCATTGTTGCAGCGTGCGGGTGGCGCTGGGCTGGCTTAACAGCGTGGCGTTGACCGATTGCAGCAGGGCCAGCGCCTTGACGCGGGTAGCGGCGTCGTCGCGCCAACCCGGATAATCCCAGCCATCGGCTCGGGCGGCGCTCGCGCATAGCAGCAGTCCGCAAGCGAAGGGGAGGAAACGTGCGGCGGAATCCCGCATCCGGCGATTATGCTTCATAGATTTTCGCATGAATTAGAATAAATACATTAAAGACCCTAAAGGTAAACGTAAAGTTTACTGTCCGAGTACTGAAGTCCGTCGGCTTTTCCGCTACTTTGAAAATTGCGCTGGCCGCAACGGGCGGGTTGGCGCCGTTCTTCCTTTCTCATTGCCCTGACAAGGAGCCGCCATGGCCAACGAATATCAGCCCCTGCCCACGCTGACTCTGCCACGCACGACGGATTTGGTGCAACTGGAGCAGCGTCCGCATCCGCCCATCAATATGCACAGCCCGGCGTTGAGCGTCATGACCGATCTGAGGCTGGTGAATCCAGTCGGCATCCGCGGCGACGCGGACCTGCGCGAGGCCCATCAGCGCATGATCAGCCACGGCATCCGCCTGCTGTTCGTTCATGACGACGATGGCAGCCTGCTCGGCATTGTCACCGCGGTCGATCTGCTGGGCGAGCGGCCCATCCAGTGCATGAAGGAGCATGGCAAGCATCATGCCGATCTGCAGGTGTCCGATGTGATGACGCCGCGCGACAAGCTGGACGCGTTGCGGCTGGAAGATGTCGCGGTGGCGAATGTCGGCCAGCTGATCGCCACCATGAAGCAGCTGGGCCGCCAGCACGCGCTGGTGCTGGAGATCAATTCGGGCAACGGCCATTACGAGGTGTGCGGCTTGTTCTCCACTTCTCACATGGCGCGTCTTCTGGGCATGCCTTTGTCCTTCATCCGCGTGCCGCAGGCCTTGTCGGAAATCCAGTACTCCCTGCTGTATACCGGCTGACACCTGCGCAAGTCGGCAAGAATCGGGTCGTGGCCAGGCAGCCGCCAGCCTAGACTTCGGGCATCATCGATGACCGGAGGAGAATGCGATGGCCTGGCAAGTTGAAACCCTGGATCCTGTGTTTGTCCAGCGCGCGCGGCGGGAAGGCGTGGATGCGCTGGGGCAAACGGTGCGGCGCGTGCCGGCCAAGGGCGGGGAGCCGCTGCGCGATGTTTTGAGACGCGCCCGGCCGGGCGAGCCCTTGATTCTGGCCAGTTACAGCCCGTTTCGGCAGATTGGTCCGTATCGCGAGTTCGGGCCGGTGTTTCTGAGCGCCGAGCCGCAAGCCGATGACGTGCCGTCATTGGACGCGATATTGTCGGAAAATCACGGTTATTTCGCTGAATGCGCGGCATTGCGCGCCTACGACGCCGAGCAGACCATCATCGCTGCGGCTCTGCTGCCGGTGGAGGGGATACGTCTCCAGCTGCGGCAATGGGAAACGCGTGACGAGATGGTTTTCGCCATGCTGCGTTTTCCCGCACATGGCTGCTATGCCGCGCGCTTGAACCGGAGCGTCTGAAATGAGCGAGATACTGACTGTGGCAACGGAAAGCAGCCGCGATTACGCCCGTATCCGCGATGCCATCCGCTACCTGATTGCCCATGCCGGCGAGCAGCCGCGGCTGGCCGATCTGGCAGGCGCCCTGCATTTGTCCGAATCGCGCCTGCAGCGCTTGTTCACGCAGTGGGCCGGGGTCAGTCCCAAGCGTTTCATCCAGCAACTGACCTGCGAAGCGGCCAAGGTCCGCTTGGTCGCCGGCGCGCCGGTGCTGCCGCTGTCGCATGAGCTGGGCCTGTCCGGCGCCAGCCGGCTGCACGATCTGTTCGTCACCCTGGAAGCGATGACGCCGGGCGAATTCCAGCGCGGCGGCGCCGGACTGGACATTATATGGAGCGTGGAAGCCAGCCGTTTTGGCCCGGCGCTGCTGGCGCGGACTGATCGCGGCATCTGCGCGCTGCAGTTCGTCGCCGACGAAGCCGCCGGCGAAGCCTGGTTGCAGGATCAGTGGCCGCACGCCGCCTTGCATTGGCGGCCAGGCCAGGGGCAGGCGCTGTGCGAACGGCTGTTTTCCCCCTTGTCCGAGCGCAGCGGCGCGCCGCTGGCGCTACGGGTGCAAGGCAGCAATTTCCAGATCCAGGTATGGCGGGCGCTGTTATCCGTGCCGTATGGCGGCCTGATCAGCTATGGCCAGCTGGCGGCGCGCATGGGGCAGCCTGGCGCGGCGCGCGCGGTCGGCAGCGCGGTCGGCGCCAATCCGGTGGCCTGGCTGATTCCCTGCCATCGGGTGATCCGGGCCGAGGGGGCGCTGGGCCAATACCGCTGGGGCGAGGACAGAAAAACGGACCTGATCGGTTGGGAAAGCGCCAGACTAAGCATGGAGAGGCAAGCGGCATGGACAGCCTGAGGCGCGATTACGCGTTGCTGATCTTGCTGGCAGCCTTGTGGGGTGGTTCCTTCCTGTTCATGCGCGTGGCCGTGCCGGCCTTCGGGCCGCTGGCATTGATCGCTTTGCGAGTGGGCTTGGCTGCGCTGACGCTGCTGCCCTTGATGCTGTGGCGAAGGCAATGGGGTTTGTGGCGCGCCAACTGGGCGCGCATCGCCGTGGTCGGCATCTTTCTTACCGCGTTTCCGTTTTGCCTGATTGCCTGGGCGCAGCTGTCGCTGTCCACCGGCATGGCTTCGGTACTCAATGCCACTACGCCGCTGATGACGGCGCTGTGGGCCTGGCCCTTGGCGGGCGAGCGGCTGACGCCGCAGCGGGGCGGCGGCTTGGCCCTCGGTTTAGCCGGCGTGCTGGTTCTGCTATATGGCCATGGCGCCCGTTTCGACGTGCAGTCGATCTTACCTGTGATGGCCATGCTGGCGGCTACCGCCAGTTATGGTTGGGCGGGCCACATGGCCAAGCGTTGGCTGCCGGGGATGCCGCCGCTGGTCACGGCGTGCGGCGGCTTGAGCAGTGCGGCAGTCCTGATGCTGCCGCTGGCGTGGTGGCGCTGGCCGGTATCCGTGGCCGGCGCCGAGGCATGGTGGGCGGTGCTGCTGCTGGCTTTGCTGAGCACGTCGCTGGCTTATTTGATCTATTACCGGCTGATCAACCGGCTGGGCGCCACCCGAGCCAGCTCCGTCACCTATTTGGTGCCGGTGTTCGGCGTGTTGTGGGGAGCGCTATTTCTGAGTGAATCGGTGGGCGTTTTCATGTTCGCGGGGGCCGGGCTGATCCTGGCTGGGGTGTTGTTGCTCGGCTGGCGCCACTAAGACCCGCTAACAAAACCCCTGATCCTGCGCTGCGCCTGATTTGTACTGTCTGCGTCGGCGCGCCTTGGCTCAGGTTCTCTAACGAGGTTTTGTTGGCGGCTCTAAACCTGCCGCATTCCGATCCGCATGAGGGTGGGCCGGGAGTCGCCGCAGCCAAGTGGCGGCCCGGCGCGCGCAGGCTTGCAGCTTGCCGGCGGCTCAGGCCATGGGCAGGCGGATGTCCACCTTGAAGGCGCCGTCTTCTTCAGTCAGGTGCAAAGTGCCGTCGTGCTGTTTGACCACCCGCGAGACGATGGCGAGGCCCAGGCCGCTGCCGCCATCGGTGCCGCGATGTTCGGCCAACCGCTCGAACGGGGCCAGCGCGGTTTCGCGCAACGCCTCCGGTATGCCTTTGCCGTGGTCTATCACGGCCAGCCGCGCCTCGTTGTCGCTGCGCTCCAGCCGCACGACCACTGGCGGCTGGCCGTAACGGCGGGCGTTTTCCAGCAAATTGCTCAGCAGGCGCTCCAGCGCCAGCGCGTCGGCCTGCAGTTCCGGTTCGCCGCGGATGTCCAGCCGCGCGTCCATGCCTTCGCGGCGGAAGCGCGCCACCACGCTGGAGGCCAGGTCGGCCAGCGCGACCGGCACCATCTGATTGCTTTCCTCGGCGCGGGCAAAATCGATGAACTGGCGCACGATGCGCGACAGCTCGTCGATGTCGGACAGCATGTCGTGCTGGTCGACGCTGGCTTCCTGCATTTCCAGCGTCAGCTTGAGGCGGGTCAGCGGCGTGCGCAGATCGTGGGACAGCCCGGCCAGCATCAGCCGCCGTTCGCGCGCCGCATTGTCCAGCGCCTGGGCCATGCTGTTGAAGTTGTGGGCCAGCAGCTGCACTTCGCGCGGGCCGGTTTCGGGAATCAGCTTGGGCATTTCGCCGCCGGCCAGCTCGCGGCTGGCCTGCACCACGCGGCTGATCGGCCGGGTGATGCGCCAGGCAAACAAGGACGCCAGAACGGTGGCGAACAGCCCGGCCAGCAGCGAGGCCTGCAGCATGGTGGTGATCATCCGGTCGCGATAGCGGCCGAACGGCATCACCAGCCAGTACGGCTGGCCCAGCACATGCACATGCACCCACAGCTCGCTGTGGTCGTCTCGCACCGCGAAATGCGCCTGGATAGGCTCATTGAGGTCGTGAGACAGCCGCTGCGTCAGCATGGCGCCGATGGGCGGCAGCTCCTTGGCAAACTGTTGCCCCTGGTCGGCGTTGAACGGCAACAGGCTGGGCAGGCCGGGACGGTTGTAGCTGTCCAGGAAGTTCTGCTTCTCCTCGTTGTCCATGCCGGTCATGGAGTTTTCCAGGAAGGACAGCGTATCCAGCACCTGGATGTACAGCTGGCGCTCCAGCAGCTTGTGGCGTTCCCGGTTGGCCAGCGAGATGGTGAACAACTGGGTGGCGATCACCACCGTCATCACCAGCAGCGCCAGCCGGAAGAACAACGAGCCGAACAGCTTGCGTATCAAGTCTTACTCCCTGGGGGAGCCGTCCGGCACGAACACATAGCCGTAGCCCCAGACGGTTTGGATATAGCGCAGCGGGCTGTCGCCGTTTTCCAGCGCCTTGCGCAGCCGCGAGATATGCACGTCTATGCTGCGGTCCAGCGATTCGCCGTTGCCCTTGCCCAGCGCCAGCTCCATCAGCTGTTCGCGAGTCAGCGGGCGGCGCGGATGGTTGACCAGCACCGACAGCACGGCGAACTCGGCGCTGGTCAGCGCGACCGGCTGGCCGCAACGGCGCAATTCGCGCTGGCCCAGGTTCAGCGTGAAATCGCCGAATTCGACGGCGTCATCGGCGCTGTGCTGGGCCGCCAGCGCCGGCGTGGTATGGTGGCGGCGCAGCACGGACTGGATGCGCGCGGTCAGTTCGCGCGGATTGAACGGCTTGGGCAGGTAGTCGTCGGCACCCATTTCCAGGCCCAGGATGCGGTCGATGTCCTCGCCGCGCGCGGTCAGCATGATCACCGGCAGCGTCTCGCCCTGCGCGCGCAGGCGGCGCACCACGGCCAGGCCGTCTTCGCCCGGCATCATCACATCCAGCACGATCAGGTCGGGACGGTTGCGCGCCAGCTTGCGGTCAAGGTCTTTCGAGTCCGGCAGCGTTTCCACGCTGTAGCCCTGCTGGGTCAGGTAACGGGTCAACAGTTCGCGCAGCTTGGCGTCGTCGTCGACGACCAGGATTTTATTGTGTTCCATATGCTGTTCCTTGAGTGTTCTGGTTGGCAGCTTAAGCGCTCGCGCGCCTCAGCTGTCGGGCCTTGTTTTTACAGATGTTAAGCTGGTGCCCCGCGCTACAGTCCTTAACAATTGTGCCGCCAGAACTGACGTATGAGCAAATGCTTGCGTTTAAGCTGAAGCAACTGTCGAAAACCTGCGGCGCAACCCCTTTGTTGCCGCGTGATGGTTTCAAACGGTCCGTGGCCTTCCGGGCCGGTCTTGATCGGGGAATGACTTGAGCATGAAGGGTTCCCCCCCGCCGTGGACAAGGTAAAATGGCGACTATGAAGCGATATCTGATCACTCTGCTGAGCGCAAGCCTGTTGCTGCAACAGGCGGCATGGTCGCGTCCGCAGAAAGAATCGCCGCCGCAGCGCGACAGGGGAACCTGGAATCAGATGTCGCGCAAAACCTGCGAAGCCAATCGCAATTGTCCAGACAGCCGCCGCCTGCAGGAGTTGCAGCTGCGCGAGGCCGCGCGCAATGGCGATATCGGCTTCGATCCGGCGCGCCATCAAAAACGCATGATGCCGCCGCCGCCGGACGGCCATCCACAAACTATACCCAGCAAGCCCAATTTTTGGCAGGATAAGCACAGGCAGGAACTGGAGCACAGCCAGTCCGAATAAGAGAGCGGCACTTGAATGCCGCAGGGTTCCGAATTGTCGTCCGACCGGGAAGGGACGCCGCGATGAAGCAGCAGGGGACATCCAGATGGCAGGGCTATCTGCGGGCCGGTTTGGGCTTGCTGCTGCTCTGCCAGTACGGCTATGCGGCGGCGCCCGCCATCGATGAGGACTGCAGCCGCGCCGTGGCGCCGCAGCGTTGCCTGCTGTACCGCCAAGGACTGCGCAGTTGCCAGGATCTTGGCGAATCGCACCGGCGAACCTGTCTGGCCTACTATACCCCCGCCCTGAATTGCCAACGCCAGCGCGATGCCAAGCGTTGCGAGGCGCTGGTCGCGGCTCAGACTTCCTGCGAAGGCGCGCTCGGCGCGGCGCGCCGGAAATGCGTGGACGAAAGGCTGCCGGCGGCCGACTGCAGCCGCGGGCAGCCGGGCTGCGGCACCGCCGACGAAGGATGCGACGGCGGCCGGGGACGCGATGCCCGCGAGTGCGCGCCGCCTCTGCCCTTGGGCGATTGAGGCTTCAGGGCAGCAGGATCACCGAGCCGGTGGTCTTGCGCGCTTCCAGGTCGCGGTGCGCCTGGGCCGCCTCGGCCAGCGGATAGCGATGGGACGGCGCCAGCTTGATCGTGCCGTCTTCCAGGCGGCGGAACAGCGCGGCCGAGGACGCTTCCAGCTCGGCGCGGCTGGCGATGTAGTCGCCTAGCTTGGGCCGGGTCAGGAACAAAGAGCCGCGCTTGGTCAGCTCCAGCGGCGATACCGCCGGCACGGGGCCGGAGGCGTTGCCGAAAGTCACCATCATGCCGCGCGGACTCAGGCTGTCCAGCGAGGCTTCGAACGTGCTCTTGCCCACCGAATCGAATACCACCGGCACGCCTTTGCCGCCGGTGATCTCGCGCACTCGCGCCGCGACGTCTTCCTCGCTGTAATTGATGACATGGGCGGCGCCCAGCCGGCGCGCGATCTCGCCCTTGGCCGCCGAGCCGACGGTGGCGATGACCTGCACCCCCATCGCCGACAGCCACTGCAATGCGATCTGGCCGACGCCGCCAGCGGCGGCATGCCATAGCACGGTCTGGCCCGGCTGCACCGGGAAGGTGCGTTGTACCAGGTATTCGACGGTCATGCCCTGCAGCATCGCGCAGGCGGCCGTTTCGTCGGCGATGCCGGCCGGCAGCTTGAGCAGATGCTCCGCGGCGATCAGCCGCTCGCTCGAATACGCGCCCAAAGGCCCGCCGGCGTAGGCGACGCGATCGCCTGCTCGCAGCCAGTCCACGCCCTCGCCCACGGCAAGCACCACGCCGGCCGCTTCGCTGCCCAGGCCGCTGGGCAGGGGCAGCGGATACAGGCCGCTGCGCTGGTAGGTATCGATGAAATTGACGCCGATGGTGCTATGGCGCAGATGCACTTCGCCCGGCCCGGGCCGGCCGATCTCCACATTTTCCAGATTCAGCACTTCCGGGCCGCCGGTGGCGGCGAAAACGATCTTCTGACTCATGGGCAACTCCTCGCGGAAAATATCGGATCAGTGTGCCGCCGCGCCTCACGGCGAACAAGCGCAGCGCGCTGAACGGGGCGTCAAGAAAGTTTGGACAATTGTTTTTGGCCCCAGGCCACCACGTCCGGCAATACCTTGGGCCAGTTGTTCAAGCGGTGGTCGTCGCCGTTGAATACGGTTTGTCGGCTGCCGCTGTAATGTCGCGCGGCTTCGCGCCAATCCAGCACTTCGTCGCGGCTGCCCAGCAGCAGCCAGTAGCGTCCCGCCGTCGGTTTATCCGTTTTTTGCGCCTGCAGCGCCGTCAGATCGGCGTCGCCCAGGGTATAGACCTCGCCGGTATACGGATTGGTCTGTTCCCCGGCGAAGCGCGCCAGGTCGCGGTCGGGCTGGATGGCGGGATTGATCAGCGCCGCCGGCCGGCCGTGGCGCTCGGCCAGATAGCTGGCGTAGAAGCCGCCCAGCGAGCTGCCTATCAGCAAGGTGTCGGCCGGCAGCGACAGCAGCAGCGTTTCCGCCTGGCGGATGGCTTCGGCCGGATGCGGCGACAGTTTGGGGCAGTGAAATTCGATATCCGGCGCATGCAGGTTCAGCCAGGCGGCGGTTTCGCCGGCTTTCAGCGATTTGGGGCTGGAGTTGAAACCATGAAGATAGACGATGTGCATGACGGCATCCAGAGTAACGATGAGCCCATGGTACGCCGCGTGTCATCGATTGTCAGTGCCGGGTAAACCCGATGGCCGATGTTGTTAATATCGAGTAAAAACTCCTTTCCAATGGTTTCCAGCCATTGTCATGGCATCCCGCAAGATGCTGAAATATGCGCCAAATATACAAGCACGAGGAGAGAACATCATGAATCATCTGCCTGCCGGCGGCCCCACCGCCACACCGCATTCGCTGGAAACCCTGATCATCGCTTGCGGCTATCTGCAGCACAGCGCCTTGCTGTTCGCCGAGGACATCGATGCCGACAAGGCGCTGATCCGTTCCGGTTTTTGTCCGCTGCATCAGGTGCAGCTGGATGCCCAGGGCGGCATGCGGGTGTTCGCTGAAGTGCACGAGGAGGTGAACGCCTTGCTGCGCGACAGCCATACCTTGCGTTTCGCTCTGCACGAGATGCTGATGCAGTTTGGTCCGAGCGTATGCAATGATGCGCTGGCGCGCATCGTGTTGCAGGGCGTCAACTCATTGGCGGATTGGCAGCAGGCCTGCCGTTCGCTGGCCGATCTGGGCCGCGGCCCGGTGCGGGTGGCGGCCTGAAGCCGATCGCGCCGTCGGTGCAGGCTGACGGCGCGTAGCGCGCCCCATCAATAAAATAGCTTGCAATTAAATTGTGTGCTATTTAATATGCAGCCATGGAAACCAAAGATTGCTGTCCCCCGGGGGACGAGTTGCTGCGTTTGGATCAGCAGCTGTGTTTTGCGCTGTATTCCGCCTCGCTGGCGATGAACAAAGTGTACCGCGATAGCCTGAAACCGTTGGGCATCACGTATCCGCAATATCTGGTATTGCTGGTGTTGTGGGAACAGGATCAGCGTTCGGTGTCGGACATCGGCGACAAGCTCTATCTGGATTCGGCGACCCTGACGCCGTTGTTGAAGCGGATGGAGGCGGCAGGCTGGCTGGAGCGGCAACGATTGGCCAGCGACGAACGCGTGGTGATGGTCCGCTTGAGCGAAGCCGGCAAAGCGCTGCGAGCGCAGGCCGAGCAGATTCCGCTGCAGTTGGCATGCCGCAGCGGACTGCAATTGGATGAGATCGCGCATTTGCGGCAGGCCTTGTGCGGTTTGCGCGATCAGTTGCTGCAGTAAACCCGTCAGGGTTTTGATAATTAAATAGTGCACTATCTAATAGTGAACATTCTCGCCGGAACGGCGATAGCCATAGGAGCAGTCTCATGAATCTTCTGCAAAAAGTGCTGTACACCGCTGAAGCCACCGCCACGGGCGGCCGCGATGGCCGGGCCGAATCGAACGACGGCGCGCTGCAAGTGAAGCTGAGCACGCCGCGCGAACTGGGCGGGGCTGGCGGCGACGGCACCAATCCCGAGCAATTGTTTGCGGCCGGTTATTCCGCCTGCTTCATCGGCGCGCTGAAGGTAGCGGCGCAACAGGCAGGCGTGCGCCTGCCGGCGGAGGTGTCGGTGACCGGCAAGGTATCGATCGGACCCATTGCCCATGGCTTCGGCATCGCCGCCAAGCTGGCGGTGTCGCTGTCCGGCATCGAGCGCGAGGCTGGGGAGAAACTGATCGAGGCTGCGCATGGCATCTGCCCGTATTCCAACGCCACGCGCGGCAATATCGAAGTCGAGCTGACCCTGGTGTAAGGTCGTTTGCGCCCATCCAAACCAAGACGCCGCCCGGCATGCCGGGCGGCGTCTTATTGTGCGGCGATCACTCTATGGTTTCGGATTCGCGGCTCAAGGATTGTTTGTTGCCGTACATCTTGCGGTCGGCCACCGCCAGCAATTCGTCAATCAGCAGGCCGTCTTCCGGGTAGTACGCGGTGCCGATGCTGACGCCGACCAGGACGCGATGCTGCTCAACCTGATAGGGAAGCTGGATGGATTGTTTCAGCCGAGTGGTCACCTTGTCGGCCTCGCGGTTGGATTCGACGTCTTCCATGAGGATCACGAACTCGTCGCCGCCGATGCGGGCGACAGTATCCTCGTCGCGCACCACATCCTGGATGCGGGCCGCGATCAATTGCAAAACCCGGTCGCCTACCACATGGCCGAAGGTGTCGTTGACCGGCTTGAAACGGTCCAAGTCGAGAAACAGCAGCGCCAGCCGCTTGCCGTTGCGGTCGACGCGGCTGATGGCGTGCTGCAGCCGGTCGTAGAACAAATTGCGGTTGGCCAGGCCCGTCAGCCGGTCGTGATTGGCCAGATGGAACAGCTGGCTTTCCCGCTGGCGCCGCAAATTGCTGCTGCGGACAAAGCTGTAACTGGCCAAGGCTAGCCCTGCGGCGAGCAGCAGGCTCAATAGCAGCCAGACCGACCATTCAAACAGGCCGATTTGCGCCCAACCCTGCTGCCAGCGCAAGGTGAGGCGCAGCGGCTGATTGCCGCCGCCCAGCATCTGAGTGGCCTCCAGGCGCGGAAACAGCAGTTGCTCCAACTGGCTGGACCCGGCGCTGCCCAGCCGCAGCGCGTGGCCATCTGGCGGTTGCGGCGGATCATCGCGATGGCGGATGCTGAGCTCCATGCCGGTGGGCAGGGACAAGTCGGCGGGCAGCAGAGAATCGGCGCGGATGAACAGCATGGCGAAATGCTTGGGTTGCAGATCGAGCATCCTGGGGGACTGTTGAGTGTCGATGTCCCGCAGCAGCGCGTAGCCGGTTTCGCCTTGCGGGAGAGTCAATTGGCGCGACAACGTGGTGCGGCCGCTGTTCAGGCTCTCTTGCAGGGCGTCGCGCAATTGCGGCTGTTGCCAGGCGTCGCGGCCTACCAGCTGTAGATTCGTTTGCGACTGCGGTTCGGCAAACATCAGCGGAAAGTATTCATCTTGTCCGGCGGGCGGTGTTGCGTCGCTGGAGAAGCCGCGCAGGCGATAGCCTTTGCCATACTCGTGTTGCAGTTTCTGTTTGAAATCAGCCAGTTGAACGGATGGGATGCGCTCAATGTGAGCCAGCGCGGAGATCTGCGGGTAGCGCCGCAGCAGCTGCAGGACAAATGGATGTTTTTGCCGAGTTTCGCTGCGATGGTCCAGCGCGCTGAAGGTGGCATAGCTGTCGAGCACGGTCTCGTTGGTCAGCAGGCGCTGTTTCAATTGCTCGGTCAACTGCTGCATCTGGTTGTTGAATTGCTGCTCCGCGCCCAACAGCGAGCGGCTGGCGATGGACAGCGCGGCCAGTGCGCTGAGCATCAGCCAAAGAGCTATGCATACAACATAAACCAGTCTTGCTTGCATGTTAAAACCATCGACATAAATTCGGCAATGACTGATTCTATAAGAATGGGGGGTTATTTTTTAGCAATAAATCGGAGAAACAGCGAATTAAGTAATAGTACGTAACGCATGGCGAGAGGCCAGCGCGGACTTGATTGCGGGGATTTGGCGGCGGCTGACCGACAGCGGCTGAGCGATGTCGCGCAGCTTGATTTGCCATTGATCGACGGCGGTTTGATTCAGCTCCTGAACCGTGTCCCGCATGACCAGGCAGCTGCGGTGGATGCGCAGCACGGCGTCGCCCAGGCGCTGCTCCAGCGCCACCAGCGCCTCGTCCAACAGGTATTCCGCGCTGCGGGTGACCAAGGTGACGTATTTCAACTCGGCCTTCAGATAGCGAACCTCGCTGAACGGCACGTTCAGCAGCCGGCCGCGCTGACGCACCACGAAGCAGGGCGGCGCGTCAGGATTGCCGCAGCGCGCCTCGGCGCGGCGCAGACCTTCGGCCAGCCGCTCGCGGCGCACCGGCTTCAGCAGGTAATCGGCGGCGTTAAGTTCAAACGCCTCCACCGCGTAATGGTCATGAGCGGTGCTGAAGATCAACTGCGGCGGCAACGGTTGCTGCCGCAGATGGCGCGCCAGGGCCATGCCGTCGCGGCCGGGCATGCCGATATCGAGCAGCACGACGTCGACCGGGTGGCGCGCCAGCCAGTCCTGGGCGGACTGGCTGTCTGCCTGACAGTGCACCTGCGTCACGCCCAGATCGCCGAGCAGCTGGCGCAGCCGCTCGCGCGCCAGCATTTCGTCGTCCACCACCAGGACGCGCAGACGGCTCAAATCACCCATTGCGGCTTGTCCATCTTGCTGACCAGCAGCCGCCACGACTGCAGGATCTTCTGGAATTTGTTGTTGGTCGGCGCCAGATCGCGCACCTTGCCCAGCAGCTCGTAGGCGCGGCGCATATGGCTTTCGTGCCAGCCGCTCTGGCTGACATAAGCCATCACGGAGTTGATCAGGTTCAGCATGATCTGCACATTCTGCGGCAACTCTTCCAAGGCCTTGATGAAGTGTTCGATCGCCGCTTCGTATTGGCCCGATTGGGCCAGCAACACCGCCTGGTTGTTCAGCTCGGACACCGATTTGACGTTGCTGGAGATCAATTGGCGGCCAACGGCGCCCAGGCCGATTTCTTCGAACATCTCGCCGAAACGAGTCAGGGCATCCTCTTCGTCGTGATGATTGCGGATCAGGTATTCCATCACCTCATTGCCGCGGCCTTCCCGGCCTTGCTGGTAGCAGGCGCGTGCGTATTCCATCTGCGCGTCCTGGTCCAGTTTGGGCAAGAGCTGGCGGAAGCGCTCGTCGGCCGTGTCCAGCAGCTCGCCCGCCTTGCCGTCTTCGCCGTTCTTGGCCTGCAGCCGGCTGTCTACCACGCCGGCCAGCCATTCCGCCTCCTCGTTGTAACGGTAGTCGTGGCGCAGATTGCCCAGGGTGCGGCTGGCGTTGGCGGTGTCGCCGCGCGCCAGCTGGATGCGGGCCAAGGTGGCGTAGTGGGTGGGGCTGCGGTGCCAGGTGTATTTGGCGATGTCCAGCGCTTGCTGATAAGCGGTCTCGGCGGTGGCGAGATCGTTGTTCATCACCGCCGCTTCCGCCAGACGCTGCTGGCGGCTGAACACCACCGGCGAAAGTTCGGCGGCCTGTTGCAAGACATGCTGCGCGCGTTTCAGATCGCCGTTGCCGCGATACAGCTTGGCCAGCCAGTCATAGGCTTCCATCACCTGGTTGTTGTCGGCCAGCACGGCCTCGAACAGCAGCCTGGCCTCATCCAGCGACTTGAGGCCGACCAGCGCCTTGGCCAGACCCATCTTGGCCCAGGTGGTGGGTTTGATGCGCAGCACCTGCATATAGGCGTCGCGCGCGGTGTCGAAGTCCTGAATCTTCAGCGCCAGCGAGCCTTTCAGGCGCATGAAGTCGAAGGCGAATTCACCGTTCTCTTCTATCTTGCGGTTGCAGGTGTCGATGGCGCTCAGGTATTCATGGTGCAGGATGCTTTCGTCCACCAGCCGGAACGCCTCGCGCTTGCGCATCGCCCTCTCCAGCCGCGCCCGCAGTACTTCGCCGGTGAACGGCTTGAGCAGGTAGTCGTCCGGCACCAGCTCGGCGGCGGAAACCACGCGTTGCGAACGGCGTTCGCCGGTGACGATCATGAAGACGCAGGATTGTTTCAGCAGATTGCGCGCGCGGATTTCCTCGAACAGATACAGGCCGTCGTAGCCGTTGCCCAGATCGTAGTCGCACAGCACCACGTCGAACTCGTACTTGGCCATCTTGGCCAGCGCGTCGCTGGGCTTGGTGGCGTATTCGACGCTGTTGGCGCCGAAGGACGACAGGGTCATCGCCATCGCCCGCTGCATCTGCGGCAGGCTGTCTATGATCAGAAACAGCCGTTTGGCGTAGGGATTGTCATAGCTGCGCTGCGCGGCGGGCCGCGCGCGTTGCGCCGGTTCCGTCGCGACGGCCGGGCTGGAGGGAGAGTCGCTCATCGCACCTGGGTCTGGCATGGTTATGGCTCAGTCGGATTGTTTTTGCGGCGGGCATGCTCCACTTCGGCCCGGTTTGTCGATCCGCCGCCCCCTGCTGTTGTCTTGCCGCGGCGCGCCGCGGCTCAGGGGGCAGCGTTTCTTAGGCTGGCGTCAGTTTGGCGTAGCGCAAGTCCAGCCACTTTACTCCATGTTCGGCGAAGTTGATCTGCAAGCGCACATCCTCCCCGTTGCCTTCGGCGTCTATCACCACGCCGATTCCGAACTTGGCGTGGCTGACCGCCTGGCCGATGGACAGGCCGTAGGCGTTGTCGGCCTGGCGGCGCGGCATAGCGGCGCGCCGCGGCGCAACGGGTGTTTTCACTGTAGCAGACAGCGAGTGAATCAGTTCGCCTGGAATCTCGTCGATGAAGCGCGACGGGATCGGATACCGGCTCTGGCCATGCAGCATGCGGCTTTGCGCGCTGGACAGATACAGCCGCTTGCGGGCGCGGGTGATGGCCACATACATCAACCGGCGCTCTTCCTGCAGGCCCTTGCCGTCCATGATGCTGTTTTCGTGCGGGAACAGGCCTTCTTCCAGACCGCTGACGAACACCGCGTCGAACTCCAGGCCCTTGGCGGCATGCACCGTCATCAGCTGCAAGGCGTCGCTGCCGGCGTCGGCCTGGTGTTCGCCGGCCTCCAGGCTGGCGGCGGACAGGAATTCGGTCAGCGCCTGCTCGGGCTGGTCGGGCAGGAAGCTGGCGGCGGCGTTGACCAGTTCGTCCAGGTTGGCCAGCCGTTCCTCGCCGTCTTTCTTGTCCTGCTCGTACATGTCGCGCAGGCCGCTGCGGTCTATGGCCAGGCTGATGGTTTCGGCCAGGCTGAAGTCGCGGCTCTGCTCGCGCAGCCGTTCGATCAGCAGCACGAATTCGCCGATCTTGGCGGCGGTGCGGCCGCTGCCGGCGCCGCAGGCGGCTTGCCACAGCGAGACGCCCTGCTCGCGGCCTATGGCCTGCAGGTTTTCCACGCTGCGCGCGCCGATGCCGCGCGCCGGCACATTGATCACGCGCAGCAGCGCGTTGTCGTCGTCCGGGTTGGCGATCAGCCGCAGATAGGCCAGCGCGTGCTTGATTTCCTGGCGCTCGAAGAAGCGCAGGCCGCCGTAGATGCGGTAGGGAATCTGGGCGTTGACCAGCACATGCTCCAGCAAACGCGATTGGGCGTTGGAGCGATACAGCACGGCCATGTCGGACAGGGCCAGGCCTTCGCGGTGCAGGCTTTTCACCTCGTCGATGATGAATTCGGCCTCGTCGCCGTCGCTGCCGGCCTGGTAGAAGCGGATTTTTTCGCCTTCGCCGGCGTCGGTCCACAGATTCTTGCCCAATCTGCCGTCGTTCTGTTCGATCAGCGCGTTGGCGGCGTTCAGGATATTGCCCATGGAGCGGTAGTTCTGCTCCAGCCGCACCGGCTCGGCGACGTGGAAATCGGACAGCAGGGCGCGCATATTGCCCACCTCGGCGCCGCGGAAGCCGTAGATGCTCTGGTCGTCGTCGCCGACGGCGAACAGCGCGCCGCGCTCGCCGGCCAACAGCTTCAGCCAAGCGTACTGCAGGCGGTTGGTATCCTGGAACTCGTCCACCAGGATGTGGCTGAAGCGGCTGCTGTAGTGCGAGCGCAGCGCTTCGTTGCGCGACAGCAGCTCGTAGCTTCTGAGCAGCAGCTCGGCGAAATCCACCACGCCTTCGCGGCGGCATTGCGCGTCGTAGGCGGCGTACAGCTCCACCAGCTTGGCTTCGTACGGGTTCAGCGCCGGCGGCAGGGCCTCGGCGCGCAGGCCGGCTTCCTTGTTGCCGTTGATATAGCTCTGCACCGCGCGCGGCGGATATTTCTCGTCCGACAGCTCCAGGCTTTTCAACAGGCGCTTGATCGCGGCTTGCTGGTCGGCGGAGTCGAGGATCTGGAAGGTTTGCGGCAGGCCGGCGTCGCGGTAGTGGATGCGCAGGAAGCGATTGCACAGGCCGTGGAAGGTGCCTATCCACATATTGCGGACATTGACCGGCACCAGCGCCGACAGCCGGGTCTGCATCTCGCGCGCGGCCTTGTTGGTGAAGGTGACCGCCAGCACGCCGGCCGGCGAGGTCTGCCCGGTGGACAACAGCCAGGCGATGCGGGTGGTCAGTACCCGCGTCTTGCCGCTGCCGGCGCCGGCCAGCACCAGCGCGCTCTTGGCGGGCCAGGTGACGGCGCGCAGTTGTTCGGGATTCAGGCCGGCTAACAGATCGCTCATGACGGGACGTTTTCGCTGCAAAAACGCCATTTTAGCATGCGTCCCCGTCAGCTCATGGCCGGCGTCACTCCTGGGCCTGATAGCGGGTCAGCATCGCCTTCAGCTTGCCGTTCTTGTGCAGCCGCTCGATGGCGCGGTTCAACTGCTCCAGCTTCAGCGGCGATTGCGGCGACAGGGCGCACATCGTCGGATGCGAGGACACCACCAGCGGGTGCAGTCTGAACGCGGCGGCTTCCTGGGCGTGGCCGCGCGCCCACCACGCATAGATGAACTCAGTGACGATGGCGACATCGCTCAACTGTTTTTCCAGCGATTTGAACAGCAATTCAAAACGCACCTCGGTTTCACGGCTGCTGCGATTGCTGGTCCACAGGTATTCCAGCTCCGGGTAGTGGTAGCCGTGCTGGGTGCCGATGCGCTTGCCGGCCAGATCGTCGAACTGGCGGATGGTCGGCAGGCCTTTCAGCGACAGCACCCGTTCGGTCAACGGGTAGATTTCCCGGCTCCAGTTCAAGCGGGCGGAATTGCCGTACCAATCAGGATTGGCGTTGCAGATGATGTCCACCTTGCCGGTTTCTATCGCCGGCTCCACCCGGCGCCGCGCCAGGATGACGAATTGCGGCTGCATGTTGAGCTCTTCGGCCAATAGTTGGCCGATATCGAGCGACAGTCCGCCTGTCAGTTTGGCGCCATCGGGCGACAGTACCGCCATGGGCGGCGCGTCGGTATCGGCGACGCCAATGCGCAAGGGTGCGGCCGAGGCGGCGGACGCGATCAGCAGCAGGCAGGAAAACCACCATTTCTTATTCGTGCTGGCCATATCGATGCGTTCTCTTAATTCTAATGAGGGCTGTCAGAAGCGGTGAAAGCCGATGTTATGATGACCGTAGCAGGCCCGGTGGCCACCAGGGGCTGTTGACGCTTGCTGAGCGATCCACGCAGCAAGCATCAACAGCCCCTAGATACCGTTTTAGACAAACACGCTGCAATTGATATGACAAAACCATTACCTCATCCAGTTTTTCAGCACCTGTCGCAACGCATTCTGATCCTGGATGGGGGCATGGGCACCATGATCCAGCGCCACCAGTTGTCCGAGGCCGACTACCGAGGCGAGCGTTTCGCCGACTGGCCCTGCGACGTCAAGGGCAATAACGACCTGCTGGTCTTGACCCGGGCCGACGTGATCGCCGGCATCCACCAAGCCTATCTGGACGCCGGCGCCGACATCGTCGAGACCAATACCTTCAACGCCACCTCCATCGCCATGGCCGACTACCGGATGGAGAGCCTGGTGTGGGAGATCAACCGCGAGGCGGCAAGGCTGGTCAAGGAACTGTGCGTGGCGGCAACCGCCCGCAACCCAGCCAAGCCCCGATTCTGCGCCGGTGTGCTCGGCCCCACCAACCGCACCTGTTCTATCAGCCCGGACGTCAACGATCCCGGCTATCGAAATGTCACTTTTGACCAACTGGTGGCAAGCTATACCGAGGCGATAGACGGCTTGGTGGCCGGCGGCGCGGATCTGCTGCTGGTGGAAACCATCTTCGACACGCTGAACGCCAAGGCGGCCGTGTTCGCCATTCATCAATACTTCGACGAGCGTCCGGATACGCCGCGCTTGCCGATCATGATTTCCGGCACCATTACCGACCAGTCCGGCCGCACGCTGACCGGCCAGACCACCGAGGCCTTCTATAACTCGCTGTCGCACGCCAATGCCGCGAGCTTCGGCCTTAACTGCGCCTTGGGCCCGGACCTGCTGCGGCCCTATGTCGAGGAATTGGCTCGGGTGTCGGCCACCTATGTGTCCGTGCACGCCAACGCCGGCCTGCCCAACGCCTTCGGCGGCTACGACCTGGAGCCGCAGGCGATGGGCGAGTATGTGCGGGAATGGGCCGAGAGCGGCTTGATCAATATCGTCGGCGGCTGTTGCGGCACCACGCCGGAACACATCGCCGCCATCGCCCAGGCGGTGGACGGCCTCGCGCCGCGGCCCTTGCCGCAGATCGAGCCCAAGTGCCGCCTGTCCGGCTTGGAGCCGTTCAACATCGGCGACGAGGATTTGTTCGTCAACGTCGGCGAGCGCACCAACGTCACCGGCAGCCGCGCTTTCGCCAAGCTGATTCTGAACGGCGACTACGCCACCGCGTTGGACGTGGCGCGGCAGCAGGTGGAGAACGGCGCCCAGGTCATCGACATCAATATGGATGAGGGCATGCTGGACGCCCACGCCGCCATGGTGCGCTTTTTGAACCTGATCGCCAGCGAGCCGGACATCGCCCGCGTGCCCATCATGATCGACTCCTCCAAGTGGGAGGTGATCGAGGCCGGCCTGAAGTGCATCCAGGGCAAGGGCATCGTCAATTCCATCTCCATGAAGGAAGGCCGCGACAAGTTCGTCGAACAGGCGCGCTTGCTGCGCCGCTACGGCGCGGCGGTGATCGTGATGGCGTTTGATGAGCAGGGCCAGGCCGATACCTACGCGCGCAAGATCGAGATCTGCGACAAGAGCTACCGCATCCTGGTGGACGAGGTGGGTTTCCCGCCGGAAGACATCATCTTCGATCCGAACATCTTCGCCGTCGCCACCGGCATCGACGAGCATGCCCGCTACGGCCTGGACTTCATCGAGGCCACCGGCTGGATCAAGCAGCACCTGCCGCACGCCAAGATATCCGGCGGCGTGTCCAATGTGTCGTTCAGTTTCCGCGGCAACAACAAGGTGCGCGAGGCCATCCACGCAGTGTTCCTGTATCACGCCATCCAGCGCGGCATGACCATGGGCATCGTCAACGCCGGCGCGCTGGAGGTGTATGACGAGGTCGATCCGGAACTGCGCGCGCGCATCGAGGACGTGGTGCTGATGCGGCAGCCCAAGGACGGCGGCGACGCGACCGAACGCCTGATCGAGCTGGCCGAGAAATTCAAGGGCGAGGCAGCCGGCGAGAAAAAGGGCGAAGACCTGGCCTGGCGTTCCTGGCCGGTGGAAAAGCGGCTGGAGCACGCGCTGGTCAAGGGCATCACCACCTTCATCGTCGAGGATACCGAGGAAGTGCGGCTGAAGTGCGCGCGGCCGATCCACGTGATCGAAGGCCCGTTGATGGACGGCATGAACGTGGTCGGCGATCTGTTCGGCGCCGGCAAGATGTTTTTGCCGCAGGTGGTGAAATCGGCCCGCGTGATGAAGGCGGCCGTCGCGCATCTGGAGCCGTTCATCGAGGAGGAAAAGATCGCGCTGGGCTTGTCCGACGCGCCGGCCAAGGGCGTGATCATCATGGCCACGGTCAAGGGCGACGTGCACGATATCGGCAAAAATATCGTCGGCGTGGTGTTGCGCTGCAATAACTACAAGGTGATAGACCTGGGCGTGATGGTGCCGTGCCAGGCCATACTCGACGCCGCGCGCGAGCATAAAGCCGACATCATCGGCCTGTCCGGCCTGATCACCCCCAGCCTGGAAGAAATGAGCCACGTGGCCAAGGAGATGCAGCGCCAGGGCTTCAGCATTCCGCTGTTGATAGGCGGGGCGACCACGTCCAAGGTGCACACGGCGGTCAAGATCGCGCCGCATTACCAACATCCGGTGGTCTACGTGCCGGACGCCAGCCGCGCGGTGGGCGTCTGCTCCAATCTGCTGTCCGACACCTTGAAGGACGCCTTCGTGCTGGAAAACGCCGCCGAGCAGCAGCGCGCTCGCGACGGCCACGCCAACAAGGCCAACCGCAGGGTGGTTTCCTTGGAGCAGGCGCGCGCCAACAAAGAGAAAATCGACTGGGCCGGCTATACGCCGCCCAAGCCGCAATGGCTGGGCGTGCGCCGTTTCGAGCACTACCCGCTCTCTGAGATTGCCGCCTATATCGACTGGACGCCGTTCTTCCAGAGCTGGGAGCTGGCCGGCCGCTTCCCGCGCATTCTCGACGACGAGATCGTCGGCGAATCGGCCCGAGCCTTGTACGCCGATGCGCAGGCCATGCTGAAGCAGATCATCGACGAGAACTGGCTCGCCGCCAACGCGGTGATCGGCCTGTTTCCGGCCAATAGCGTCAATCACGACGACATCGAAATCCGCAACCCGGACAACAGCGCCAGCCTGATGACCTGGGTGGGCCTGCGCCAGCAACTGCCCAAGATGGACGGCAAGGCCAACTGGGCGCTGGCCGATTACATCGCGCCCAAGGACAGCGGCGTGCAGGACTATATCGGCGCCTTCGCCGTGACCGCCGGCATCGGCATTGAGCCGCATGTGAAGCGCTTTGAAGACGCCAATGACGACTACTCCGCCATTCTGCTGAAGGCCCTGGCCGACCGCCTGGCCGAGGCTTTCGCCGAGCTGATGCACGCCCGCGTGCGGCGCGAGTTCTGGGGCTACGCCGCCGACGAGCATATCGACAACGAAGGCTTGATCGACGAACTCTATCGCGGCATCCGCCCGGCCCCCGGCTATCCGGCCTGCCCGGACCATACGGTGAAGACCGGCTTGTTTGAGCTGTTGGACGCGCCGGCCATCGGCATGACCTTGACCGAAGGCTACGCCATGTTGCCGACGGCGGCGGTGTCCGGCTTCTACTTCAGCCACCCGCAATCGCGCTACTTTGGCGTCGGCAAGGTGGAGAGGGACCAGGTGCAAAGCTACGCCGAACGCCGCGGCGTCAGCATCGAACAGGCCGAGCGCGATCTGGCGCCGAATCTGGGCTATGACGCCTGAACCTGCCGCGCCGCCCTGGCGCCGGCTGATCGCGGCCGGCCTGGCCTTCAACGGCTGGTGGCTGCTGCTGGTGTATTTCCGCGACCATCTGGCCGTGCTGACCCTGGCCGGCGCCCTGCTGGCCTGGGAGGCGTTGCCGTCCGGGCTGAGAAAGCCCGCCCTGCTGCTGGCGGCTGCCGGCAGCGCGCTGGATTTTGCCTTGGCCGCCAGCGGACTGCTGCGTTTCGTCGGCGTCGGCACCCTGCCCTTGTGGATGATGACGTTGTGGCTCAGCTTCGCCTGCTGGTGGGTCTGGCTGCTGCGGGCCTGGCGGCCGTCGCCGCGGCTCCTGGCCGCCCTGGGCGCGCTGGCGGGCCCGGCCGCCTATTACGCCGGCTTCCAGCTGCAGGCGCTGCAGCCGGGCCTGCCCTGGTGGGGATTGATGCCGATCTTGGCCTTGCTATGGGGCGTCGGTTTGCCGCAGACCTTGCGCCTGACGCTGCAAGGCCGCGCGGCGCAATGAACGAAACGGTGGATAAGTTTCAGCGTGTTGCATGGTTGTGGGTAAGCGGACTTCACGCCCATAAAACAGACGCGAGCCCCAGCCCCAGCGCCGCCAGCGCCAGCAACATCAACAGGGCCTGCCGCCCGGCTTCGCGCGACCCCAGCGACAGCGCGTAACACCCCTTGGCCACGTTATTGGCCGAGGCGGCGATCAAAATGGCCGCGGCCGCCACCGGCAGCGGCGTCAGCTGCGGCGTGGACTGGGTGATGCCCATGATGAACGGGTCCACGTCGCTGACGCCCATCACCGCCGCCAGCGTGTAGACGCCGGCCGCGCCCAGGTATTGCGCCGCCAGCCGGGTGGCTACCAGCATGGCGATGAACAGCACCGCAAACAGCAGGGCAGTGCTGATTTCCAGCGGGTTTTTCGGCTGATAGGCTTCGTTGGCCACGGCGGCGTCCGATCCGCTCTTGGACCACAGCCAGCCGCCCAGCAGCGCCAGCGCCGCCAATAGCGAAAACAGCGGCCACAGCCGCAATAGCAGCGCGAAATTGAACAGCGCCAGGAAGGCCATCAGCCGCAGATACATCATGCCGGAAGCCATCACGATGGCCCCGGCGTACACGCGCGGCGCGGCGGCGCCGGCGGAACGCCGCGCCAGCACCACCGTGGTGACGGTGGACGAATAGGCGCCGCCGGCCAGCGCCGCCAGCAACAGACCGCCGCGCCCCTGGCGCAGCCGCTGCAGCAAATAACTGCCATAAGAAATGGCGCTGACCGCCACCACCACCAGCCAGGTGTTGAACGGATTGATCTGGAAGCGGCTCATGGCCTGGTTGGGCAGCAGTGGCAGAATCACCGCGGCCAGCAGCAGAAACTGGGTGAAGATGAGGATGTCCGTCGGGTCGATGCGTTGGGCCAGGGTTTCCAGCCGCGTCTTGAATTCCAGCAGCAGCAGGCTGGCCACAGTCAGCGTGGCGGCCAGCCAGTACAGCTCGCGGCAGACCAGCACGCCGATCAGATAGGTGGCCAGGCCGGTCATCTCGGTGGTGACGCTGGAATAGCCGGAGCCGCTGAGCTTGTGCCAGTACGACATCAGCAGGAAAGCCGCCACCACCGCGAAGCCCAGCGCCACCGGCATCCATTCGCCGTGCGCCAGCGTGGCGATGACATAGCCGATCAGCCCGATCAGCGGATAGGTGCGCACGCCGCCGAAGGCGTATTTATCGCCGCCGGCCTTGCGCTCTTCCCGCTCCAAGCCAATCAGGAAGGCCAGGAACAGCACCAGGGTGATTTGCGTCGCTTCGGGCGGCAGCCAGTCCAGATAGCGCATGGGGAGGGGTTTCCGTTTGAAACGGTACTGTCTTCAAGATATCCCGTATGGATGGCGGTGTACACCCGCGATGTCGTCGCGCGCAGGATAGTTGATTCGGGTCAGGCGCGCGGGCTGTGGATCAATCGGCTATTGGGCTGGAGTTGTGGATAAGTCGGCGCCGGGCCAACAAAAAACCCGCGTCTGGCGACGCGGGTTGCGGGATGGCTACGGCAGGCGCTTATACCGCCATCACCGCTTCGATCTCGTCCACCGTTTTCGGAATCGGCTCGCCCAGCACGCGGCTGCCCTCTGCCGTCACCAGCACGTTGTCTTCGATGCGGATGCCGCCGAAGTCGGCGTATTCGCGGAACTTGGCGTAGTTGATGAAGGCGCTGTGGCGTTCTTCCTTCTCCCAGGCTTCGATCAGCGCCGGAATGAAGTAAACGCCCGGCTCCACCGTCACCACCATGCCAGCCTTCAGCGGCTTGCCCAGCCGCAGATAACCCAGGCCGAACAGCGGGCTGCGCTCGGCGCCGTCGCCGTAACCGACCAGGTCTTCGCCCAATGCTTCCATATCATGCACGTCCATGCCGATCTGGTGGCCCAGGCCATGCGGGAAGGCGATGGCATAAGCGCCGGATTCGACGATGGCGTCGACGTCGCCGCGGAAGAAGCCCAGCTCGGCCATGCGCTCCACCATCACGGCGGCGGACAGCTTGTGGATGTCCTGGTATTTGACGCCGGGTTTGATGGCGGCGATGGCGGCCTCCTGCATCTCCAGCACGATGTCGTACAGCTCGCGCTGGCGGGTGGAGAACTTGCCGCCCACCGGGAAGGTGCGGGTGATGTCGCTGGCGTAGCCGCCGCCGCTGGCGCAGCCGGTGTCGTTCAGCACCAGGTCGCCTTGCTGCAGTACATTGCCGTGGCCATGGTTGTGCAGCACTTCGCCGCGCTTGGAGAAGATGGACGGGTAGGCCAGGTGCCAGTCATGGCGGCGCATGATGCCTTCCATGATGCCCACCACTTGGTATTCCAGCACGCCCGGCTTGGCGTTTTGCATGGCCGCGATATGCATGGCGTGAGTCACGCCCAGCGCGTTTTCCATCTCGGCGATCTCTTCCTCGCCCTTGATTTCGCGCAGCGCCACCACGGCGCGGGTCAGCGCCGGACAGAAGCCGGCCTTCACCTCGGCCGGATGCACGTCCAGCAGACGGCCCATTTCGATCAGCGTCTCGCCGCGGTACGGTGCCAGGTAGCGCACGGGGCGGCCGGCGGCGCGGGCCTCGGCCAGCAGTTGCGCCAGCTCGGCGTACGGGCGGCTGCGGCCCACGGCAGCCTTGGCGGCGCGTTCGGACAAGCTGGGCAGCGGGCCGGTCCAGACGATGTCGGACACGTCCGGATCATTGCCGAACAGGGTGGCTTCGCCGCTGTCGGCGTCGATCACGCCGGCCAGGCCCGGCTCGTTCAGGCCGAAGAAGTAGCGGAAGCTGGAGTCCTGCACAAAAGGCAGGGTGTTGTCGTGGTAGTTCATCGGCGAGTCGACATTGCCGACGAACAGCAGCAGGCCGGACAGGCCAGCCTGTTGCAGGCGGGCGCGGCGCGCGGCGAAGACGGAAGGGGCGAACATGCTTTTCTCCTTTTGCCGCAGGGCGGCTAAGCATGCCGCTGCGGATAGATTTAGCCGTCTAACTTATCACGCGCCGGCCCGGGCGGCCAGCCGCCGGCTCAAGGGGCGGCCGCGGTTTCGGCCTGGGAAGGCGCAGGCTTGGCGGGTTGCAACAGCCGGCGCAGCAGGCCGCCGGCCAGCATGGCCCACAAGGGCGCGCCCAGGCCGGCGATGCTGATGCCGGAGGCCGCCACCACGAAGGTCAGCAGCGCCGCTTCGCGGTGTTCGCCATCGGCCAGCGCCGCGCCCAAGGACGAAGCCAGGGTGCCGAACAGCGCCAGCCCGGCGGCGGTCACCACCAGCGCCTTGGGCAGCAACAGCACCAGGGCGGCCAGCGCGCCGCCGGCCAGGCCCAAGACGATGTAGAACAGGCCGCAGAACAGTCCGGCCACGTAGCGGCGGCTGCGGTCCGCATGCGCTTCCGGGCCGGTGCAGATGGCGGCGATGATGGCGGCCAGCGTCACGCCGTGGCCGCCGAACGGCGCGGTCAATATGGACGCGATGCCCAGCGCGGTGACTGGGGAGCGAGCGGGAACGCTATAGCCAAAGGTGCGCAGCACCGCCATGCCGGGCAGAAACTGGCTGGTCAAGGCCAGCAGGGCCAGCGGCAAGGCCAGATTGATGAAAGCGGACCACGACCAGGCCGGCATGGTGAAGGCCGGGCCGGCGATGCCGGAGAGCGCGCCGGCCGGCGGCGTGTGGAGCTGTCCTTGGCCCGCGCACAGCGCCACGCCCAGCGCGATGGCCGCCAGCAGCGCCCAGCGCGGAAACCAGCGGCGGCCCGCAAAAAACAGCGCCGCCATCGGCAGCACCAACGCCAGCTGTTGCGCGGCCTCGGTCACCACCTCGCCGACAAAATGGAACAGGATGCCGGCCAGCAGCGCCGCCGCCAGCGCCGGCGGAAACAGCGCCATCAACCTATCGAACAGGCCGCTGATGCCCACCAGCGTCACGATGGCCGCCGCGGCCAGGAAGGCGCCGATAGCCTCCGGGTAAGGCACGCCGGGCAAGGCCGTCAGCAGCAGCGCCGCGCCGGGCGTGCTCCAGGCGGTGATCACCGGGGCCTTCCAGCGCCAGCTCAGCCACAGGCCGGCCACGCCGGAGCCGATGGACACCGCCCACACCCAGGAGCCGAGCTGGCCGGCGCTGAGGCCGGCCGATTGCGCGGCATGGACGATGATCAGAAACGGGCCGGAATAACCGACCAGCAAGGCCAGCGCGGCGGCCAGGGCCGAGGACGGCGCGGCGTCGCGCCGCAGGGTGTGCCAAAACTTCATGAGCGGGCTTTCTTGAATCAAGACGAATAGCGGCAGCGTGCCATGCCGGCCGCCTGCTTCCTCCCACAAGCCGGGTAAACAGTTTGTATGCGGCGCAATCTGTTTGATATAACAGTTGGATGGAAGCGATCTACCAAGACATAGCCCGCCAATTGGCGGCCAGAATGGACGCCGGCGAATTTCCGCCCGGCAGCCGCTTGCCGTCGGTGCGACAGCTGGCGGCAAGCCACGGCGTCAACAGCCTGACCGCGCTGGCCGCCTACCGCTGGCTGGAACAGAAGCAGCGGGTGGTGGCGCGGCCGCGCGCCGGTTTCTTCGCCGCCTTGCCGGCTGCGTCGGCAGCAGCAGCCCTCCACCGCGCGCTGCCCTCGCCCGCCACGCTGGTGGAAGTGGACAGCCGCATGTCGCAGCTGGTGGCGCTGTCGGCCTCGGACGTGGCGGTGCAGCTGCACATGGCCGAGGCCCACCACAGTCTGTACCCGTCGGCCGAGCTGGCGCGGCGGCTGCAGACCGCTTTGCTGCAGCGGCCGGAGCTGATCGGCGCCTATCTGCCGGCAGCCCAGCATGAGCGGCTGTGCGGCTTGCTCAAGCAGATGGCGGCCGGCTGGCAGATGGAGGTCAAGGCGGACGAGATCCTGTTCTGCAACGGCATCACCGAGGGCATCAGCCTGGCCTTGCGCCATTTGACCCGTCCCGGCGACACGGTGGCGGTGGAAACGCCGGTCTATTTCGGCCTGCTGCAAACGCTGGCGGCGCTGGGGCTGAAGGCGCTGGAGATTCCCTGCACGCCGGACGCCGGCCTATCGCTGGAGGCCTTGGAATTTGCGCTGCAATACGGCCCGCCGGTGCGCTGCCTGGTGACGGTGACCAACTACCAGAACCCCACCGGCGCGCGCATGCCGGATGACAACAAGAAACGGCTGCTGGCGCTGTCGCGCCGCCATGGCGTCACCCTCATCGAGGACGACGTGTTCGGCGAGCTGTATTTCGGCGAGGCGCGGCCGACGCCGCTGAAAGCCTGGGACCGCGACGGCGACGTGATCTACTGCGCCTCGTTCACCAAGAGCCTGGCGCCGTCGTTCCGCCTGGGTTGGCTGTCCGGCGGCCGTCACCACGCGGCCTTGGAGCGGCTGCGCGCCAGCAGCAGCCTGGTCAGCCCGGCCTTGCTGCTGGGCACGCTGACCGATCTCTTGGCCAGCGGCGACTATGCCCGCATCAGCCAGCGGCTGCGCCGACAGCTGGCGCGGCAGATGGAGCAGGTAGCCGACGCGGTGCTGGCGGCCTTCCCGCGCGGCACCACGCTCAGGCGGCCGCAGGGCGGGCTGTTGCTGTGGGTGGAAGGACCGGAAGGATTGGACAGCGGACGGCTGCTGGAAGCGGCGCTGCGCGAGTCGATCAGCTTCGCGCCGGGCATGCTGTTCTCGGCGGAACCGCGTTTCCGCCATTGCCTGCGCTTGAACTTCGGCCAGCCTTGGGATGAGGCGCAGCGGCAAGCCATCGTCCGGCTGGGAGAGCTGGCCGCCGAGCAACTGAGGACGACATGCTAGACACCCGCATCGCCATCCGGCCGGCCCGTTTGGCCGACCTGCCCTTGCTGGCCGACATCGAGCGCCGCGCCGCCGCGCTGTTTCCGGAATCCGATCTGCCGCCGGCTTTGCGCGGCGCGGTGCTGCCGGTCGAAGCGCTGGCCGGCGCGCAGCTTGAAGGCCTGTTGTGGGTGGCGGAGGACGAAGGACGCGTGGCCGGCTTCGCCCTGGCGGAGATCGTCGACGGCCATCTGCATCTGGCCGAGATGGACGTGGACCCGGACCACGCGCGGCGCGGATTGGGCGCGGCGCTGCTGCGGCGGCTCGTCGTCGAGGCCGCGATGCGCGGCCACGTCGCCCTGACGCTGACCACCTTCGCCCATTTGCCGTGGAATGCGCCATTCTATCGCCGCCATGGCTTTCAGGATTTCGCGCCCGCCGCCGACAGCCAACTCGCGGCGCGGTTGCGCGCCGAGGCGGCGGCCGGTTTCCGCAATCGCGTCGCCTTGCGGCGCGTCATCGACTGAGGCAGCACGATGGACAGAATCGATAGCGTGGTCATCGGTGCCGGGGTGGTCGGGCTGGCGGCGGCGCGCGCGCTGGCCGAGGCCGGGCGCGAGGTGGTGATCGTGGAGGCGGAGCGGGCCATCGGCCAGCACGCCTCCAGCCGCAACAGCGAGGTGATCCACGCCGGCCTGTATTATCCGGCCGGCAGCCTGAAGGCCAGGCTGTGCGTGGCCGGACGCGACCTGCTCTACCGTTACTGCGCCGAACGCGCCATTCCGCATGCGCGACTGGGCAAGCTGATCGTCGCCAGCCGCGACGGGCAGCTGGCCAAGCTGGCGGCGCTGGAACAACAGGCGCGCGCCAATGGCGTCGCCGATATCCAGCGGCTGTCCGCCAGAGAGGCCCGCGCGCTGGAGCCGGCGCTGGATTGCGCCGCCGCCCTGCTGTCGCCGTCCACCGGCATCATAGACAGCCACGCCCTGATGCTGTCGCTGCTGGGCGATGCCGAAGCGGCCGGCGCGCAACTGGCGCTGGAATCGCCGGTCACCGGCGGCGAGGCGACAAGGGGCGGCATCGTGCTGCGCGTGGCCGGCATGGAGCTGTTGGCCGAGCGCGTGGTCAATGCCGCCGGGCTGTTCGCGCCCAGCGTCGCACTCTCCCTCGCCGGCCTGCCCGCCGCGGCGATTCCGCAGGCCCATTACGCGCGCGGCGTGTATTTCTCGCTTCAGGGCCGCGCGCCGTTTTCGCGGCTGATCTACCCGCTGCCGGAAGCCGGCGGCCTGGGCAGCCACCTGACCTTGGACCTCGCCGGCCAGGCGCGTTTCGGCCCGGACGTGGAATGGGTGGACCAGGTGGACTACCGGGTGGACCCGGCGCGCGCCGACGCCTTCTACCGCGCGGTGCGCGCCTGGTGGCCGCGGCTGCCGGACGGCGCGCTGTCGCCCGCCTACGCCGGCATCCGCGCCAAGATCGCCGGGCCGGGACAGCCGGACGCGGACTTTGTCATTCAGGGGCCTGCGGTCCACGGCGTGAAGGGCCTGGTCAACCTGTTCGGCATCGAGTCGCCGGGCCTCACCAGCTGCCTGGCCATCGCCGATGCCGTGGCCGCGCTGCTGGATTAGAGCAAATCGCTTACAATCGCCGGCAAAGGGGAGAAACCACAAGCATGCTGATCCTGAATCAACGACAACAAGAGCTGCTGGACATGGTCAGGCGCGAAAGCTATGTCAGCGTGGAGAAGCTGGCCGAACATTTTGAAGTCACCCGGCAGACCATACGCCGCGACATCACCCTGCTGGCCGAACATCAGCAGCTGCAGCGCTACCACGGCGGCGCCAGCGTATTGTCCAGCGTAGAGAATGTGGCCTACCAGGCGCGGCAGGTACTGTGCATAGAGGAAAAGCGCCGCATCGCGCGTTGTCTGGCGCGGCACATCCCGGACAACGCCTCGCTGTTCATCAATCTGGGCACCACGACGGAGGAAGTGGCCAAGGCGCTGCACCGCCATCGCGGGCTGAGGGTCATCACCAACAATCTGCACGTGGCGGAGCAGATGTGCGACTACCCGGACTGCGAGGTCATCGTGCTGGGCGGCTCGCTGAGGAAGCGCGACCGCGGCCTGACCGGCGAGGCGACGGTGCAGATGATCCGCCAGTTCCGCGTCGACTACGGCATCATCGGCGTGTCCAGCATCGAATCCGACGGCACGCTGCGCGATTACGACTACCGCGAAGTGCGCACCACCGAAGCCATCATCCAGCAGTCGCGCCAGGTGTTTCTGGCCGCGGACCACAGCAAGTTCGACCGCCCGGCGCTGGTGGAGCTGGGGCGGCTCTCCCAGATCGCCGCGTTGTTCACCGACAAGCCGGTGCCGCCGGGCATCGCCCGCCTGATGCAGGAAGGCGGCACCCAATTGCACATCGCCGAATAGCACTGATAAGTATTTTCGGCATTGCTATGCTGAAGCATCGTGTCCAAGTGGAGGGTACGGCATGGAACCCTCTTTTTCCGCCCAAAGCGGCACGCTGTTCCGCGATGCCTCGGGCCGCTATTGCGCCAGCCTGGATGGCTGTCGATTTCTCAGCGTGTTTCAGCCGATTTTCTACAAGGGCGGCAGCCTGTTCGGCTATGAGGCGCTGCTGCGGGTGGTGGACGAAGGCGGCGAATGGCAGGCGCCGGACCGTTTCCTGGCCAGCCTGTCCCCGGAGCGGGCGCAACTGGCCGACACCCTGGCCCGGCTGATCCATGTGCGCAATTTTGCCCAGAGCCGGCAGGAAAGCTGCCTGACCTTGAACCTGCTGACCGCCACCGTGCAGGAAGACCACCGCGGCCTCACCCATCTGCCCCTGCTGAAAAATCTGCTGCAAAGCGTGGAGCTGGATTGCGGCGGGGTGATTTTCGAAGTGCCGGCGCGCGAGGTGGAGCACCACGGCCAAGCCCTGCTGGACGGCTTGCGCCATGCCGCGGAAATGGGTTTCGGCACGGCGGTTGATGACTTCGGCGCGGCGGAGGCCCCGCACAGCAAGGTGACCGAGTTATCGCCTGACATCATCAAGCTCCATCCCAGCCTGCTGCACGAGTACATGGCGGGCGAAACCAAAAAGCTGCCGGCGCTGCTGGAATCGGGTTGGCAGATCGGCAGCCGCATGCTGGTAGAAGGCGTGGAAACCGCCGAGCAGCTGGAAGCGATGCGCGCGCTCGGCGTCGAACTGTACCAGGGCTATTATCTTGGCAGGCCGGGCGAGCTGGCGGTGGCCTGCCAGCTGTAGCTGCGGCTAACCACCTCGTACCCGGATATTGTCAAGATGGGCGTGGCTTGGCGGAACTCCCGGCTTTGCCGGGATTCCGCCCTACGGTTGATGGTTTCGCGTAGGGCGGATGCCCCGTTCACGGGGTGATCCGCCGCTCACGGCGTACCCATTAACCAACTCCAATCAAACCGACACGTCCGCCGGTCGGGCCTTGGCTTGCCAGCTGTCGCCGCGTCTATCCAGGCTCAAACTGAGCCAAGCCAGCAAGGCCAGCGCCGCGCCCAGCCACACGGGCGCGCGCAAGCCCCAGCCTGCGTCCAGGCACAGGCCGCCGGCCCAGGCGCCGAACATCAGGCCCAGATTGATCACCGCCATGTGCAGGCTGTTCACCATCGCCCCGCTTCCCCCCGCCCGCACTACCCGCGCCACCATGGCCGGGTTCATCGGCAGGCCAGCCAGGCCCAGCAGGAACAATGCCGTCACCGTCAGCGCCTGCCATTGCGCGCCCAGCGCCAAGGCAGTCATCGCCACTAGCAGCGTCAGGATGCCGCCCTGCAGCACGCGGCGGGTGTGGCGGTCGGCCAGCCGGCTGGTAAGCAGATTGCCCAGCACCGTGGCTGCGCCGTATGCGCCAAACAATATGGGCACCATGGCGGCGGAAAAACCGCTGACCTGTAGGAAGATAGGGGCGAGATAGGTGAAGACGGCGAACACTGAGCCTATGATCAGGCCGCTGGACGCATAAGCCGCCCACAAGGCCGGTCTGGCCAGCGCGCGCATTTCCTCACCCGCCTCCTGGCGCGCCGGCGCGGAGCCGGCGGGCGTCAAGGCTGCGATGCCCAGCATGGCCAAACCTACCAGACCCGCTACCAGCCAGAAAGACACGCGCCAGCCCCAGCGCTGGTCCAGCAGCGCGGCCATGGGCAAGCCCGCCACCGAGGCCAGCATCAGGCCGTTCAGCACCAGGCCGGCGGCGCGGGCGATGCGGCCCGGACCCACCAGCTCCCCGGCCAGGGCCAAGGCCACGCCGAAGAAGGCGGACTGCGCCACGCCGCAGACGATGCGCGAGGCCAGCATCAGTGGATAGCCGTCTGCGCTCGCGCCCAGCAGCTGGCCCAGCAGGAATAGCGCCAGCAGGCTCAGCAAGGCCGGTTTGCGCCGGACCGAACGCAGCCACAGCGTCAATGCTGGGCCGCCCACCACCACGCTGGCGGCGTAGGCGGACACCAGATTGCCCACCTCGGGCAGCGAAACCTGGAAGGCCGCAGCCAGCGACGGCATCATGCCGGCCACCATGAATTCCGAGGTGGCCATGGCGAAAATGCACAGGCTCAGCAGATAGATGGCGGCGGGCATCAGGCGGCACTCCCATCTAGCGCGGCGTAGACAGCTTGCAGCCATTCGCCGCTGAACGCGCCCACCGAGCCTTCCAGGGCTGTGTTGGTGCAGACGACGAAACTGACGCCGCGCGCCGGGTCCACCAGCCAGCTATGGCCGTAAGCGCCCAGCCAGCGCCAGCTGCCGCGGCTTGCCGGCAGGCCCGCGGTTTCCGGATCGCGCAGCACGGCGCCGGCCAGGCAGTGGCCCCAGCCGGGCCAGCCTTCCATCTCGATGCCGATTATCTGGTCGCGCATCATTTCATCGCGCCACTCGCGCGGCAGCCAGTCTTCGCGTCCGACGCGCAGCGCCTCCAGCAGCGCGAGGAAATCCGCTGCCGTGCCCACCATGCCGGCGCCGCCGGACGGAAAGGCTTGTTGGTCCAGCGCTCGCGCAGGGGCGTAAGCGATGCCGACGAATTCCGGCTGCAGGATCAGCCGATGCGCCTGCTCCATGCGTTGCGGCCCGCCCTCGGTTTCGGCATAAGCCGCGCCCAGCCGGGCCGGATCGACGGCGTGGAAGGCGGTATCGGCCAAACCCAACGGAGCCGTCACCTCGCGTCGCATCACCTCAGGCAGCGGCAAACCGGTGGCGGCTTCCAGCACCCCGCCGATGACGTCCGTTGCCAGCGAATAGATCCAGCCTTGGCCCGGCGCTTGCCACAGCGTCTGCGCCGCGAGCCGGCGCAGATTCTCCTCCAGGCTGATGGCGGCATGGTCCAGCCCGTCGGACACGCCGGCGGCATGATAGGCGCCGCCGCCGGCCGGCTCCAGAAAGCCGTAGCCCAGCCCCGCGGTGTGGGTCAGCAACTGGCGCAGGGTGATGACGGGTTGGCTACCATCGGCCAGGCGCGGCGCGAAATACGGCAGGTAGTCGCTGACCGCGGCGTCCAGCCGCAACACGCCGCGTGCGGCCAGCCGGATCGCCGCGCAGCTGGTGTACAGCTTGCTGAGCGAGGCCAGGCGGAACAAGCCGTTTGGGCGCATGGCGACGCCAGCCTCGCGGTCGGCCCAGCCGGCGGCGCGGTGGTAGACGGGCTGGCCGTTGACGGCGAGCCAGGCCTCGGCGCCGATCAGCCGTCCTTCGCTCAGCGCGGCGTCCAGCAAGCGATCCAGGGCGGCAGTGTCCAAAGAGTGTGTCGCTTCGATATGCATGATCCAGGTCCGAAACAAGAAGGTGGACCGATGCTAAAAGCCCTTGCATGACGAATAAATGGGTTAGCATTCCGTTCAAAACGGAATTTCATTCTGTAATGGGTATCACCATGGAAAAAATGAGCGGAATCGAGCTGTTCGCGCAGGTGGCTCGCCAGGGTAGCCTGGTGGCGGCGGGACGGCAGCTGGGCCTGTCGGCGTCGGCGGTGGGCAAGGGCTTGCAGCGGCTGGAGCAAAGATTGGGCGTGCGGCTGGTTCACCGCAGCACCCGCCGGCTGGCGCTGACGGCCGAGGGGCAGCAGTATCTGGCGCGCTGTCAGACCATTCTGGACGAGGTGGACGCCGCCGAGCGCGAGTTGCAGCAAGGCCTGGCTGCGCCCAGAGGCCGGCTGAAAGTGGGCCTGCCGCATGAAAGCGGCTTGCTGACGCCGCATCTGGCCGGCTTCATGCGCGCCTACCCGCAAGTGGCGCTGGATTTGGATTACAACGATCGGCTGGTGGACGTGATAGGAGAAGGTTTCGACGTGGTGGTGCGCGGCGGCGAACCGGGCGATTCTCGGCTGGCCGGACGGCGCTTGGGCGGCTACCGCATGCTGCTGGTCGCCTCGCCGGGTTATCTGGCGGCATCCGGCGCGCCGCAGTCGGCGCACGATCTGGCGCGGCACCGCTGCCTGCATTACCGCTTTCCCAGCAGCGGCAAGCTGCTGCCGTGGCCGTTGGCGCCGGATGATGAGGCGGAAGCGCGGCTGCCGATCAGCGCCAGCTGCAATACCGGCGAGGCGCTGATCGAGCTGGCGGTACGGGACTTGGGCATCGCCTGCCTGCCCGATTTTACCGTGAAGGGCGAGCTGGCTTGCGGCGCCTTGGTGGCGTTGGACACGCCCAGGGTGGCGCGCAGCGGCAATATGTATCTGCTATGGCCGGCCACGCCGGCGATGCCGCCGCGGCTGCGCGTGTTCATCGACTATATGGCCGCGCATGTGTTCGCGGAATGAGCCGGCCGACAGTCAAAACGAGCAGACCCGGTTGCAATGCCGGGTCTGGCGGGGACGGGTGCAGCGTGTGATCAGGCTTCGGACAGCACCAGCCTGACGTTGTGTTCTTCCAGCAGCTTGGTGACCGGCTCCGGCGGCGCGGCATCGGTGAACACGGTGTGGAATTCGCTGATGTGGCCCATGCGCACCAGCGCGTTGCGGCCGAACTTGCTGTGGTCGGCGGCCAGGTAGCGGTGGCGGGCGTTGTTCATCATCGCCTGCGCCACGCGCACCTCGCGGTAGTCGAAGTCCAGCAGCGAGCCGTCCGGCTCGATGCCGGAGACGCCGATGATGGCGTAGTCCACCTTGAACTGGTTGATGAAGTCCAGCGTCGCCACGCCGGTGATGCCGCCGTCGGACGCGCGCACGGTGCCGGAGGTGATCATCGCGGTGAAGTCCGGGTTGGTGGACATGATGGAGGCGACGTGGATGTTGTTGGTGATGACGCGCAGCCCCTTGTGCGTGGCCGTCAGCGCCTGCGCCACCGCTTCAATGGTGGTGCCTATGCTCATGAACAGCGAGGCGTGGTCCGGGATGCTGCGGGCGATCATGTCCGCGATATGGGCTTTTTCGCTCTGGAACTTTCCTTTGCGAGCAAAGTAGTCCTCATTCTCCACGCTGTTGCCCAGCGCGGCGCCGCCGTGATAGCGGCGCAGCAGATTGGCCTCGCACAGCTGGTTGATGTCGCGGCGTATCGTTTGCGGCGTGACATCGAGCAGACGGGCCAGCTCTTCGATCGGCATGAAGCCGTTTTCGCGGACCAGTTGCAGAATCTTGTCGTGACGTGGAGAGCGGCTCATAACTATTCGGAATCGAAAATCACGTTACTTTAGTAACATATTTGTCCCCGCAATAGCAAATGCAGGATGCAAAAAAGCCGCATGTGCGCCTTGGCGCAAGACTGGCTACTCGCGCTTGGGCAAGGGGCTTGGCGTGATTCCCGGCGCAGATTCCGGCTGGCGCACAGGCGGCAGGCCCTACGCGCCAGTGTGCGCGGCTAGTGCGTGATCACCACCTTGCCGAAGTGGCGGCGCGCGTCGAAATGCTCAAACGCCGCGCGCGCCTGGTCGAAGGCGAAGGCCCGGTCTATCACCGGGCGCAGCCGATGCTGGCCGATGGCGCGCAGCATCGCCTCCAAGCCGTCGCGGTGGCCGACCGCGATGCGCCTGAGCGTGGCGCCGCTCATGAAGTAGCGCATGAAGTCCAGCGCCGCGCCGCCCTGGTCCAGAAAGCCGATCACCGCGATTTCGCCGCCCGCCGCGATGGCGGCCAGCGATTGTTCCAGCGTGCCCTGGCCGCCCACTTCGATGACCCAGTCCACGCCTTGTCCGCCGGTCAGCGCCCGCGCCCGCGCGCCCCAGTCCGGCGTGGCCTGGTAGTCGATGACTTCGTCGGCGCCCAGCGCCCGCAGCCGCTGCGCCTTGTCCGCGCTGGAGGTGGTGGCGATCACGCGCGCGCCCATCAGCTTGGCCAATTGCAGCGCGAACAGCGACACGCCGCCGGTGCCTTGCACCAGCACCGTGTCGCCGGCCTGCAGCGGCTTGGGTCCTGTCAGGGCGGTCCAGGCAGTCAGCGCGGCGCAGGGCAGCGCGGCGGCCTCGGCGTAGCTCAGATGATCCGGCACCCGGACCAGCGCCTCCTCGCGCACCGTCTTGTACTGGCACAGCCAGCCGTCCAGATTGCTGCCGTACTGGCGCGCGGCCTGCGGCAGCGGGAACGGCCCGCCAAACCATTCCGGGAAGAAGGCGTTGCAGACGCGGTCGCCGACGGCGAAGCGGCGGCAGTCCTCGCCCAGCGCGACGATGTCGCCGGCGCCGTCGGACAGCGGAATCAACCCATCTTGCCAGCTCATCGGATAGTGGCCGTGCAGCAGCGCCAGGTCGCGGTAGTTCAACGAACTGGTGCGCACCCTGACCAGCACTTCGCCGCGGCCCGGTTGCGGCATGGCTTCGTCGTGTCTTTGCAAATGGTCGAGGGCGCCGAAGCGCGAAAAACGGTAACTTTGCATCGTAATGGTCCTGTTGAGAAACAACGCTGCCATCTTGCCGCGGGCAAGCGGTATGATGAATGACTTGCCGTGCCGGCTTATTCACCATTCGTCTCAAACTGCCATGGACCTGCTGGAAAACCTGTTCACCGCCATGCGGGTGGAAAGCGCGCTGTACGCGCGACTGGAGGCGCGCGCGCCTTGGGGCATCGATTTTGCGCATCAAGTGTCCGCCCGTTTCGGCATCGTCGGCCATGGCCGTTGCTGGCTCAGCGGCGCCGGGCTGGACCAGCCGCTGGCGTTGGCGGCCGGCGATCTGTTCATCGTCAGCGGCGGCCAGCGCTTCAGCCTGCTGGACGCGCCGCAGCGCCCGGCCATTCCCTGCGAAGCGGTCTTCGCCGGTCGCACCGAGGGCCTGATCCGCTTTGGCGGCGAGGGCGATAAAACCGATGTCGTGTCCGGCCGTTTCGTATTCGATGCTGCCGCCGGCGCGCCGCTGATGGCGCTGTTGCCGCCGGTGCTGCATGTGCCGCTGGACGCCGAGCGGGCGCGCTTGCTGCAGGCCGCGCTGGAGATGATTGCGCGCGAGAATGCCGAGCCGGGGCTGGGCTCGCGGCTGGTGGTGCAGAAGCTAGTGGATGTGCTGCTGATCGAGGCGTTGCGGATTTATTGCCTGTCAGGCCGCGGCCAAGGCTGGCTGGGCGCGCTGTCGGACCCGCGCTTGTCGCCGCTGTTGCGCGCCCTGCATGCCGATCTGGCCGCGCCGTGGACGCTGCAGGCGATGGCCGCGCGCGCCGGCATGTCGCGTTCCGCCTTCGCCCGCTATTTCCGCCAGCGGGTGGGCGACACGCCGCTGAATCATCTGACGGCCTGGCGCATCGACCGCGCGCGCGGCTTGCTGCGCGAGAGCCGGCTGCCGCTGGCTGAAGTGGCGGCGCGCGTCGGCTACGACAGCGACGCCGCCTTCCAGCGCGCGTTCAAGCGGCTGACGGGGATGCCGCCGGGCGAATACCGGCGGGCGGCGGCAGATTAGCCGCAGGCGGCGGCCAGCGCCGCCGCGGCCAGCGTCAGCGTGGTGTCGATGGCCGGCATGCCGCAATTGGCGTCGTTCAGCACCAAGGGCAGTTCGGTGCAGGCCAGCGCCACGCCATCGCACCCTTGGGCCTGCATGGACTGCACCACTTGCAGCAGCGCGGCCAGCGTTTCGTCGCTGGCGCGGCCGGTGGGCACCAGTTCGGAGAAAATCGCGCGCTGGATGATGGCCTGCTGCGCTTCGTCGGGGATCACTTCCGCTATGCCGCGGGCGGCGAGCGGCGCCTGGTACAGCCGGCGCGCCATGGTCCAGCGCGTGCCGAGTATCGCCACTCGTTTCAGGCCGCGCGCCGCGCAGGCGTCGGCCACCACGTCTAGCATGCTGATCAGCGGGATGGGCGAGCGGGCGCGGATATCGTCCACCACCAAGTGCACGGTGTTGGCCGGGATCACCGCCAGTTCGGCGCCGGCGCCGGCCAGGCGTTGCAGCGAGCCGACGATGGAGTCGGCTACCTTGTCCCAGCGGTCGTCGTCCTGGGCCTGGTGCACGATGCCGAAGTCCGGCTGGTCCAGCACAAAGCGCGGGTGGTGATGGGTGGGGAAGCGGTCTGCGCACAGACGATGGATCTTGGAGAGGCAATCGACGGCGCCGGGCACGGTCACGCCGGCGATGCCTATGGTTTTTGCTGTCATGATTTGGTCAGTTAAGCGGCGCCGCATGCCGGCGCCGATCGGCGCAGTCTACGCATCAGTCATTAAAATGACAATGTCTCATACCCGTCCCAGGTGTCGCCAGCGCGCAGCCGGCGGATGAAGGCATTCAGCGGCATCGGTTTGGCGATGTAGTAGCCCTGCAGCCAGCCGACGCCGAGTTGGCACAGGTAGTCGAACTGCTCGGCGGTTTCCACTCCTTCCGCCACCGTATCCAGGCCCAGTTTGGCCGCCAGTTCGGCCACGCTGTCCACGATGTGGGCCGACAGCCCGTCGCTGCCGATGCCGGCGACGAAGCTTTGATCTATCTTCAGTCCGTCCACCGCCAACTGGTGCAGATAAACCAGGCTGGAGTGGCCGGTGCCGAAATCGTCCAGCGCGATGGTGATGCCCAGCGCATGCAGCTGGCGGAACAAGGCCTCCACTTCCGGCGTGATGGCGATGATTTCGCGTTCGGTCAGCTCCAGCGTCAGCGTCGCGCCGCAGCCGGCCAGCGCGCGCTGCCAGCTCTCGCAGTCGCTATAGAAACGCGGATCGTCCAGATGGGCGCGGCTGATGTTCAGCCCCAGATGGAAACCGTCCGGCAGCCGCAGCGCGGCCAGTTGCCGCAGCAGCCGGTTCATCATGCTGCGCGTCATCGGCACGATCATCCCGCTCTCCTCCGCGCGCGGGATGAACAGATCGGGACGGATCAAGCCCTCGCGCGGATGGCGCCAGCGCATCAATACCTCCGCCCCCTGCCAGCCGGCCTGCCTGGGCCTGACGATGGGCTGCAGGAAGCCTTCGAATTCTTCGTTGTCCAGCGCGCGCAGCAGCTCCTCGGTTGGCGAGGCCGGCCGCCCCAGCAGGGCGTACAGCGTGGCGCCGGCCAACAGGCTCAGTGCGGCCACGACCAGCAGCAGCGCGGCATGGTGCTGCCACAGCACCCAGTGGCCGGCGGGCAGCGCGTAGCCGGTGGAAACCGAATACGGATAGCGCGCGGACTGCCGCTGCGCCTGAATCTGGGTGGGATGCGGCGGCTTGCCCTCGCCGGTTTTATGCGGGCCTAGCCAGCGCGTGCCCACGATCAGGTAGACCGGGCCTTCGTCGCTGGCGTCCTGCAACGCCAGCTGCAGGTAGCGGCCATCCACTGCCGACAGCGCATCGCCATGTTCGCCGCGCAGCCGGAAATGCAGCACCGGCACATCCGGCGTGGTGCGGTTGCCGGGCAGCAGCCGCAAGACGCCGGCGACGAATGGCGTGCTATAGGGCTTGGGGTCGGGAATAGGACCCGATAGCGAGGTGCAATAGATCGCGTCGTCGCGCAGCAGCGCGGTGCTGCGCACGAAGGGCACGATGGTGGCCTGGCGGCGCAGCTCCTGTTCGGCGTCTTCGCAGCGGCTGCCGGCCAGCGGCAGGATGGCGCGGCTCGCCAGCTGGGCCTGATCGAGGATCTCGTCCAGCTGGATCTGGGCCTGTGTCACCTGTTGTTCGGCTTGGCGCCGCAGGTCCTGCTTTTCTTGCCATATCAGGGTGGGAATGATGGCCAGCAAGGGCAGCGCGCCGACCAGCAGGCTGGCCAGCAGATGCGACACGCGGTGTTGGCGGCGTGGATGCAAGGGATTCATCGCGTCTCCGCGACAGGACCTCCCGCGTCCTCAAGGCTGATCCGCCGCAATTTGGTTTTAAATAAACGTTTTATATTAAACCAGAAATGCAAAAACCCTCCGGGCGGAGGGTTGTGGCGGACGCGGGGCGGGCTTATGCCAGCCGTGCGCGGTGGCGTTCGATCTGCGCCCTTACCTGGGTCGGCGCGGTCCCGCCGACGTGGTCGCGCTGCGCCAGGCTGCCTTCCGGTGTCAGTACGGTATAGACATCCTCGGCGATCAGCGCACTGAAGCCCTGCAGCACCGGCAGCGCCAGCTCGGACAGATCGACGCCCTGCTGTTCGGCATGGCGCACCGCCAGCGCCACCACTTCGTGGCTGTCGCGGAAGGGAAGGCCCTTTTTCACCAGGTAGTCGGCCAGATCGGTGGCGGTGGCGTAACCCTGCAGCACGGCGGCGCGCATCGCCTCCGGCTTCACCGTCACGCCGCGCATCATGTCGGCGTAGATGCGCAAGGTGGTCTGCAGCGTGTCCACGGTGTCGAACAAGGGTTCCTTGTCTTCCTGATTGTCCTTGTTGTAAGCCAAGGGCTGCGCCTTCATCAGCGTGATCAGCGCGATCAGGTGGCCCACCACGCGGCCGGACTTGCCGCGCACCAGCTCCGGCACGTCCGGGTTCTTCTTCTGCGGCATGATGGACGAGCCGGTGCAGAAGCGGTCGGCGATGTCGATGAAGCCGACGCGCGGGCTCATCCACAGGATCAGTTCTTCCGACAGCCGCGACAGGTGGAGCATCGCCAGGCTGGCGGCGGCGGTGAATTCGATGGCGAAGTCGCGGTCGGACACGGCGTCCAGCGAGTTGTGGCACACGTCGTCGAAGCCCAGCAGGCCGGCGGTGTAGTGGCGGTCTATCGGATAGGTGGTGCCGGCCAATGCCGCCGCGCCCAGCGGCAGGCGATTGACGCGTTTGCGGCAGTCCTGCATCCGCTCGGCGTCGCGCGCCAGCATCTCCACGTAAGCCAGCAGATGGTGGCCGAAGGTCACCGGCTGCGCCACCTGCAGGTGGGTGAAGCCCGGCATCACAGTGGCGGCGTGCTGCTCGGCCAGATCCAGCAAGCTCAGCTGCAGCTCGGCCAGCAGGCCGACGGTGGCGTCGATCTCGCCGCGCAGCCACAGCCGGATGTCGGTGGCGACTTGGTCGTTGCGGCTGCGGCCGGTATGCAGCCGCTTGCCGGCGTCGCCGATGCGGTCGGTCAGCCGGCGTTCGATATTCATGTGCACGTCTTCCAGATCGACGCTCCACTCCAGCTGGCCGGCGCGGATCTCGGCGCGGATTTCGGCCATGCCTCGTCGGATCGCTTCCAGATCGGCGTCGCTGAGCACGCCGGATCGGTTCAGCATCGCGGCGTGCGCCAGCGAGCCTTCGATGTCCACCTCGGCCAGTCGGTAGTCGAAGCCGATGGAGGCGGTGTAGTGCTTGACGAGTTCGGAAACCGGCTCGGAAAAGCGGCCGGACCAGGCGTGTTGGTCTTGCATGGCGTTGCGTCCCACTGGTGATCGTGCAAAGACCCCTACTATGCCAGCCGCCACCGCGCGCGGCCAGCATGGATTTTTCCTAGCGAGTCCGCGCTTGCCCCACCGTCAGCAGGCGCGTGACGGTGCCGTCGGCCAACATGGCGCGCAAGGTTTGCTCAAATTCGGCTTTTTCCGGCTGCAATGGCGAATGGCGCGCCAGGGCCAGACGGTTGGGATGGGGATTGTCCAGCGTCAGCCGCGCGCGCTGCACCCGGCCGGCGAATTCGTCGTTGGACGCCAGCAGCGCGCTTTGTTGTTCGTTGTCTATCAGCACATCGATGCGGCCGGCCACCAGCTTGCGAAAGCTCGATTCCGCCGTCGGCCCAGCGTCGCGGCGGATGCGGCCATCGGCATCGAATTGCGGCTGGTACTGCACGCCTTCCACCACGCCCACCGTCAACGGCAGCAGGTCGGAATAATGGCTGATGTCGCGGCTGTCGCCGCTGCGCTGATACAACGCCAGCCGGTTGTCGTTGGCGAACGGCGGATCCAGGAAATCCAGATAGCGCGCCCGTTGCGGCGTGTTCTGCACGCCTATCATCAGGTCGGCCTTGCCATTCTGCATGGCGGCCAGACAGCGCGACAGCGGGCAGGGCAGGAAACGCAGCGAGAGATGCATGCGCCGCGCCAGCTCGCGCACGATATCGGTGTACGGACCGGTCGGCCGGCCTTGGCTGTCGAATGTTTTCCAGGGCGCAAACGCGTTGTAGGCGAAAACCAGCGTTTGCGGGGCGGCCGGCGCGGCTGCCAGTGCCGATGCAGACAGAACGAACAGCAACAGGGCGGTCAGTTTCTTCACGGTGGTTTTGCTTGGAAATGTTTTCAGCAATCCTATCCGTTAATCATCAGCAGCATCGACTTTGTCAGCGCATACCGCATCGGTATGTTGTAAAAATGTCGCGCGCGATTGAAATGCTGCGACAAGGAAGAGGCATGTAAATAATTGATATTTATAAAATTTAAAAAAGGTGTCAGTATGTAAACAAATTGTTTAAGGAGGAGCTTTCCTCCTGTCCATGGAGATGATGCATGTATCGCAAAGCAAAAATATTGTTGCTAACTTCCTTGCTGGCCGGTCAGGCCATGGCGGCGCAATTCGTGGTGTCGGAAAGCCGGGTGTTTCCTCAGGCTCCGGCAGTAGGCAAGCCCTCTCCAGGGCTGGTGACGATCAATTTGCTGAACATCGGTGCGGCCGGCAATCTGCTGTCGCCGGTGCTGGGCGGCAACAATCCTGGTGACTTCTCCGTGGCGGCAAACAGCTGCGCCAATATCGCAGTGAACGGTTCCTGCCAGATCAGTTTCAGCTTCACGCCGTCAGCGGCGGGTGGTCGTAGCGCTACTGTGTTGTTGGGCTCTACTCTCATTACCTTGTATGGCAGCGGCAATAGCGGTATCGGCAATGGCGTGTCGCGTAATGGCGCTTGCGCCGTTGGCGCCGCCAGCGGCTGTGCCGCCTTCCCCGGCGGTTCGCTGCAAGTGACTGCCAGCGGCAGCACTGCCGTGGCGGCCAATGTCTGTAAGAGCAGTGGCAAGTGGTATTTTGAAATGACGCCGACCCAGCTGTCTGGCAATGCCGTGTCCCGTGCGCTGTTGGCCGGTTGGGCGACTAATCCGCCTGGACCTCAGTTGACTGGCAACGGCATCACCGGCAACGGTACTTATGCAGTGGAAAACGACCAGGCCTGGGGCATTGGTGCCACGCGTAACGCTGAAACGCTGATCAATAAGACAGCCATCGCCAAGCTGGCTCCTATCGGCTATGCCTTCGATGCGGATAACGGCACGTTGAGTGTGTACAACGGCGGCGGCAAGCCTTATGCAGTGATCTATACCGGCATGTCACAAGCAACTTATTGCCCGGCGGCGCTGGCCACCGGCGCGCTGAACAACAATACCTCTTCCGGCGCCTTCAATTTTGGCGGCAGCACCTTCGCCTATCCAGTGCCGACCGGTTACCACGCAGGCGTGTGGTAAGCCGTTAGCAGCGTTTTACGCAAAAAGCCCGCGCTTTGGCGCGGGCTTTTGTTTGGCTGTCGCACAAGATCAGTGCTGCAGGATCTTGGACAGGAAGTGGCGCGCGCGCTCGCTGCGGGCGTCCAGATTGCCGAAGAACTCTTCCTTGGCGCAGTCTTCGACGATGCGGCCCTGATCCATGAAGATCACGCGATCGGCCACGCGGCGGGCGAAGCCCATCTCGTGCGTCACGCACATCATGGTCATGCCTTCGTGCGCCAGGCCGGTCATCACGTCCAGCACCTCGTTGATCATTTCCGGGTCCAGCGCGGAGGTCGGCTCGTCGAACAGCATGGCGATCGGGTCCATGGCCAGCGCGCGGGCGATGGCCACCCGCTGCTGCTGGCCGCCGGACAGCTGGCCGGGGTGCTTGTCGGCTTGCTCCTTCAGGCCGACGCGGTCCAGCAGCTTCAGGCCCTTGTCCACCGCCTCGTCGCGGCTGCGGCCCAGCACCTTGATCTGGGCGATGGCAAGGTTTTCGGTAATGGTGAGGTGCGGGAACAGCTCGAAGTGCTGGAACACCATGCCGACGCGGCTGCGCAGCTTGGGCAGGTCGGTTTTCGGATCGCCCACCGAGATGCCGTCGACGACGATCTCGCCCTGCTGGAACGCCTCCAGCCCGTTGACGCACTTGATCAGGGTGGACTTGCCGGAGCCGGACGGCCCGCATACGACCACCACCTCGCCCTTGGCGACCTCGGTGGTGCAGTCGGTCAGCACCTGGAAGTCGCCATACCATTTGCTGACCTTGTTCAGCGAAATCATTGCAGTCATACAGCCAACCTTTGTTGCAGGCGCTTCACCAAACGCGAAGCGCTAAAACTGATTACGAAGTAGACCACGCCGGCGAATATCAGGAATTCGTGCGGCAGGCCGACGATGTCGCCCTTGGAGCGGGCGGTATTCAGAAAATCCATCAGTCCGACAGCGTATACCAGAGACGTGTCCTGGAACAGGATGATGGACTGCTGCAAGAGCAGCGGCAGCATCTTGCGCAGCGCCTGCGGCAGCACGATCAGCCCCATCACTTGGTGATAGCGCATGCCCAGCGCGTAGGCGGCATTGGGCTGGCCTTTCGGTATCGCCTGGATGCCGGCGCGGACGATCTCGGCGAAATACGCCGCCTCGAACATCACGAATGCGGTGAGGCAGGAGGTGAAGGCGCCCACCGGCTCCAGGCTGCCGGTGATACGGTTCAGCAGCAGCGGCACCGCCAGGTAGAACCAGGAGATCACCAGCAAGAGCGGAATGGAGCGGAAATAATAGATGTAGGCCGTGGCCAGCGCCGACAGCGGCTTGAAGTCGGACAAGCGCGCCAGCGCCAGCAGGATGCCGAGCAGCACGCCGCCTGCCACGCCGCCGGCCAGCATCTTCAGTGTCAGCAGCATGCCTTGGCTCAGGCCGGGCAGGGCGGGGAGGATTTGGCTGAAATCCATCATTTGCCTCCCATCATGCCGGGCACCCTGAGCTTTTTCTCCAGCCCGTTCATCAGCAGCATCAGGCTCATATTGAGCACGAAGTAGATGACGGTGGCCAGGGTGAAAGCCTCGAAGATATTCGCGGAATACTCGGCGGTCTGCCGGGTTTGCGCCAGCAACTCCATCAGCCCGATCAGCGACGCCACCGACGAGTTCTTGATGATGTTCAGGAACTCGCTGGTCAAGGGCGGGATGATGACGCGCAGCGCCTGCGGCAGCAGCACATGGCGGTAGGTTTGCGCCTGCGAGAAGCCCATCGCCATCGCCGCGTTGCGCTGGCCGCGCGGCAACGCCTCGATGCCGGTGCGCACTTGCTCCGCCACGCGGGCGGCGGTGAACAGGCCCAGGCACACCACCACCGACAGGAACTGCGAGGTGGTCGGCGACAGATCCTGCTTGTACCAGATCTGCGCGCCCTCCGGCAGCAGGTCCGGCACCAGGAAGTACCAGATGAACAGCTGCACCAGCAGCGGCACATTGCGGAACAAATCGATATAAGCGGCGGCGAGCGCGGCCGGCCAGCGCTTGGGCAGCGTGCGCGCCACGCCGACCGCCGTGCCGATGGCGAGCGCGATGATCCAGCCGCTCAGCGCCACCGCCAGCGTCCAGTACAGTCCGCTGGCAAACCAATTGAGATAGATTTCGCTACCGACGCCGGTAGGCTTGAAGAAGATTCCCCAGTCCCAGTGATAATTCATGGCAACCACTCCCAGCCGCGCGGTCGGTAGACGGCGCGGCGATTGATGCCCCTGCCGGCCTAAGACGGCCGCGCAGGGTGAAACCGCCGCCTGCTTGGGCAGGCGGCTTGGCGTTCAAAGCTTCAGGGCGAAGGCCGCAAGCGCGGCCGGGCCGGCTTACTCGGCAGGCTTGTCGGTCGGTTTATCCAGCAGCGCTTTGAGCTCGTCGGACATCGGGAAGTTGAGGTTCAGGCCTTTCGGCGGCACCGGGCTGGTAAACCACTTGGCGTAGATCTTGTTGATCTCGCCGGACTTGAAGGTCTTCTCCAGCGCGGTGTCCACCACCTTCTTGAACGCCGGATCATCCTTGCGCAGCATGCAGCCGTAGATCTCGTAGGACTGCGACTTGCCGGTGACGACCCAGTTGGCCGGGTTCTTGGCCTTGGCCATTTCGCCGTACAACAGCGCGTCGTCCATCATGAAGGCGACGGCGCGGCCAGACTCCAGCATCAGGAACGATTCGCCGTGGTCCTTGGCGGAGATGACGTTCATGCCCAGGTTCTTGCTGGCGTTCATCGCCTTGATCAGGCGTTCGGACGTGGTGCCGGCGGTGGTGACCACGTTTTTGCCCTTCAGGTCCGGGAAGTCCTTGATGCCGGAGGTCTTGGCCGTCAGCAAGCGGGTGCCGATCTCGAAGATGCCGACCGAGAACGCCACCTGCTTGCCGCGTTCGGCGTTATTGGTGGTGGAGCCGCACTCCAGGTCCACCGTGCCGTTCTGCACCAGCGGGATGCGGGTCTGCGAGGTCACCAGGTTGTAGCGCACCTGCAGGTTCGGCATCTTCAGTTCTTTCTTGACCTCGTCCACCACTTTATTGGCGAGGTCCACCGAATAGCCGATCGGCTTCTGGTTGTTGTCGTAGTACGAGAACGGGATGGACGAATCGCGGTTGCCCAGCACGATCACGCCGGATTCCTTGATCTTCTTCAGCGTGCCGGTCAGCTCGGCCGCGCTTGCAGGCAGGGAGGCCAGTGCGGCCAGGGTACATCCGGCGATGACGGAGGTGCGGATATGCATGGAGTTTCTCCTTATAGACTCTCTTTGCGGGGAGGTTGGCGCCGCTGGGGCGGCGCCTTGATCTTCTTTTTAGTGATTGTCTGACAGTATGCTGATATTTTTTGTTTGTGTCAGGACTGAATGCCTTTGTCAGACAAATGGTTGGCCAGGCGGACATAGTCCTCCACCGGCAGATTCTCCGGACGCAGGCCCGGATCAATGCCCAGCGCGTCCAGATCGGCCACGTCGACCAGGCCCTTGAGATTGTTGCGCAGCGTTTTGCGGCGCTGGGCAAAGGCCTGGATCACCAGTTTTTCCAGCATCGCCTCATCGCGCGCCACGCCGCAGCGGCCCGGCGCCGGAATCATCCGCACCACGGCGGAATCGACCTTCGGCGGCGGCCAGAATGCTTCCGGCGGCACGAACAGGATGTTTTCCATATAGAAGCGGTATTGCAGCATGACGGACAGCCGGCCGTAATCGGCCGTGGACGGCTCGGCCACCATGCGCTCGATCACTTCCTTCTGCAGCATGAAGTGCATGTCCAGCACGCGGTTGCCGTAGCTGGCCAGGTGGAACAGCAGCGGCGTGGAGATGTTGTACGGCAGGTTGCCGACGATCTTCAGCGGCTGCTGGCTGACCGAGGCGAAATCGAAGGCCAGCGCGTCGCCGGCGTGGATGGTCAGCTTGTCGGCAGGATGCTCGGCCTTGAGCCGCTCGATGATGTCGCGGTCGATTTCCACCACATGCAGGTGCTTGAGGCGGGCCAGCAGCGGTTTGGTGATGGCGCCCAGGCCGGGGCCGATTTCGATGACGATGTCGTCCGGTTGCGGATTGACCGCGTGGACGATGCCTGCGATGACGCTGGCGTCCTGCAGGAAGTTCTGCCCGAAACGCTTGCGCGGGATGTGATTGCTCATGAATTTGCCAAATCTTGGAACAGCCGCGATTGTACTCGCGCCGCGGCAAATGTCCCAAGCGATTCAGGCAGTTGGCCTGATTTTCCGCGGCGTGGCCGGAAAATCAGGAACCGGCGCTCAGGCGCCCGCCGGCGCCGGCACCCCTGGTTGGCGCAGGGCCAGAGCGCAGCCGGCGGACAGCAGCAGCGCCGCGCCGGCCAGCGCCCACTCGCCCGGCACGGGCAAGGCGGCCAGTCCGGCGGACAGCGCGGCGGCGAACAGCATCTGGCTGCAGCCCAACAGCGCGGCGGCGCGGCCGGCGGCATGGCTGAACGGCGCCATCGCCAGGCTGCTGGCCGGCCCCAAGGTGAAGGCGAAGCCCACGCTCAACACCGCCACCGGCCCCATGTAATGCCAGGCTTCGCCGCGGCCGGAAAGCGCCAGCAGCAGCAAGCCGGCCAAGGCCATCAGGCTGAGCCCGCAGTGCAGCAGCGTCTGCAGCGAAAAACGGCCGATCAGCCGCAGGCTGGCGAAGCTGGCGGCCATGATCAGCAAGGCATTGGCGCCGAACAACAGACCAAAGGTGGCGGCGTCCATCCCGCCGCGGGCGATCAGCACGCCGGGGGCCAGCGTGACGTAGCTCAGGATCATGCCCAGCGCGGCGCAGCTGCAGGCGCCGTATCGCAGCAGTTCCGGGTGGCGCAGCAAATCGGCGCTGCCGATGCGCTCGGCCCGCGGCGGCGCGGCGGGACGCGTCTCCGGCATGCGCCAGGCCAGGACGGCGAAGGCGGCCAAGGCCAGCGCCGCCAGCAGCTGGAAACAGGACGGCCAGCCGTACTGCCGGATCAACAAGCCGCCCAGTGTCGGCGCCAGCGCCGGCACGATGCTGAGCGTGCCGTTGAGCAGGCTATAGCGGCGGGCAGCCGCGTGGCCGGAGTAGCAGTCGCGGATCAGGGTGAAGGCGCATACCGCGCTGGCGCTGGCGCCCAGGCCCTGCAGCATGCGCGCCAGCATGAAACTGGACAAGGCGCCGCTGCGGCTGGCCAGCACGGAGGCGGCGGCATAGACCAGCAGGCCGCCCAGCGCGACCGGCCGGCGGCCGATGCGGTCCGCCAGCGGCCCGAACAGCAGCTGGCCCAAACCCAGGCTGAACACGAAGGCGCCGATGCTGGCCGAGGCGTCGGCATGGAATTGGCTGTGCAGCTGGGGCAGCGCCGGCAGGTAGAGATCAATGCCCAGCGGGTTGAACAGGATCAGCAAAATGGCGACGGCAGTGGCCAAATTGGCGTGACGGGCGTTGAGGCGGACGTGCGGCATGGCGCGAGACGGCTGGCGTAAAATAGCCATGATACCAAAACAGTCTATTTATGCTCAATTTGCATAAAATAAATCATTGGTAAGATTGATGGCATGAACGCGCACTAGGGGCTGTTGACGTTTGGTGGGCGGTCGCGCCGGGATGCGTTTTGCGGCGAATCGAGGCGTTTCGCGCGCCGCATAGTCATTCTCTGCCAGAGCGGAACAACGAAGAGTCGGCGCGAAAGGCGCCCGGCCCTGCGGGTTTGGCCGCTTTGGGCCGGAAGCCACGTTGCCCAGCCCTTGCATAGAATGACTATGCGGCGGACTGTGCGCCTTGCTTCCGGCCCAAATCGGCTCAAACGCGATCCACTCACCAAACGTCAACAGCCCCTAGCCTGCCCCGCGTGGCTTACAAACGTTTACCAATCCGCGTCCTGCGTCAAGTGCTTGAATCCACGGGCGCGTCACGGCGCAAGCACCGGGCTGTCACGGTGGAAAGATGGTTGGCCGCCTGCCGCTCTGGTAACCTAGGCGACAGCCAAAGAACAAACGAGCAGCCTGACATGATCGCCAATGACAATAGAATATATCTCGCTTCCGGCAGCCCGCGCCGGCGCGAGATCCTGGAGCAGCTTGGCCTGAATCTGGAGCGCATCCACGCCGACATCGACGAAACGGTGCGTCCGGGCGAGGACGCCGTCGCTTACACCGAGCGGCTGGCGCGCGAGAAGGCCGAGGCGGGCTGGCAGGTGGTGGCGTCCTGCGGCCTGCCGGAGCGCCCGCTGCTGGCTGCCGACACCACCGTGACCCAGGATGGCGAAATCTTCGGCAAGCCGGAAGACGCCGCCGACGCCCGCCGCATGCTGCTGGCCTTCTCCGGCCGCAGCCACCAGGCGATCACCAGCGTGGCGGTCAGGCGCGGCGACAAGCTGCTCATCCAGACTTCGGTCACCGACGTTTATTTCAAGAAGCTGTCCGACGCTGAAATCCAGCGCTACATCGACAGCGGCGAACCGTTCGACAAGGCCGGCGGCTATGGCATACAGGGCCGCGCCGGCGTGTTCATCGAGCGCATCGCGGGCAGCTACACCGGCGTGATGGGCCTGCCGGTGTATGAAACCGCCTTGCTGCTGGCCGAGTTCGGCTTCGATCTGCCGTAAGCCAAAGGACGCCATCATGCTGCATCAATCGATAGCCCTGCCGCGCGACCTGCCGCGCCCGCAGGAACAGATACTGGTCAATATCACGCCGCAGGAAACCCGCGTCGCCGTGCTGGAAGAAGGCGTGGTGCAGGAATTGCACGTGGAGCGCGCCGCCAGCCGCGGCATCGTCGGCAATATCTATCTGGGCCAGGTGAAACGCGTGCTGCCGGGCATGCAGAGCGCTTTCATCGAGATCGGCCTGGAGCGCGCCGCCTTCCTGCACATCGCCGACGTGCTGGAGCAGCGCCAGCATCCCACCGAGCCGCAGCGCATCGAGAAGATGCTGTTCGAGGGCCAGACCGTGCTGGTGCAGGTGATCAAGGACCCGATCGGCACCAAGGGCGCGCGGCTGTCGACGCAGATCTCGCTGGCCGGCCGCTTCCTGGTGCATCTGCCGCAGGAAGAACACATCGGCGTGTCGCAAAAGATAGAAAGCGACAGCGAGCGCCACAACCTGAAGGCGCGGCTGGAGAAGCTGCTGCCGGCCGGCAGCCCCAGGGGCTACATCATCCGCACCAGCGCCGAAACCGCGCGCGACGACGAGTTGGCGGCCGACGTCGAGTACCTGTCCAAGCTGTGGACCGATATCAAGCAGAAGTCGCAGACGCTGCCGGCGCAAAGCCTGCTGTACGACGATTTGCCGCTGGCGGTGCGGGTGCTGCGCGACATGGTCAGCGGCTACACCGAAAAAGTGCTGGTGGACTCCAACGAGAACTACAGCCGCATGGTGGAGTTCGCCGAACAATACGTGCAGATCGCCGTCGACAAGATCGAGCGCTACGCCGGCGAGCGGCCGCTGTTCGAGCTGCACGGCATCGAGGCCGAGATCGATAAGGCCTTGGCGCGCCGCGTCAACCTGAAGTTCGGCGGCTATCTGATCATCGACCAGACCGAGGCGATGACGACGATAGACGTCAACACTGGCGGCTTCGTCGGCAACCGCAACTTCGACGAGACCATCTTCAAGACCAATCTGGAAGCCACCCAGGTCATCGCCCGCCAGCTGCGGCTGCGCAATCTGGGCGGCATCGTCATCGTCGATTTCATCGACATGGACAGCGACGAGCACCAGGCGGCGGTGCTGTCCGAGCTGGCCAAGGCCATGGCGCGCGACCGCACCCGGGTGACGCTGAACGGCTTCACCAGCCTGGGGCTGGTGGAAATCACCCGCAAGCGCACCCGCGAAAGCCTGGCCCATGTGTTGTGCGAGCCCTGCCCCACCTGCCAGGGCCGCGGCGAGATCAAGACGGCGCAGACGGTGTGCTACGAGATCCAGCGCGAGATCGTGCGCGAGGCGCGGCAGTACGACGCCAAGAGCTATCGCATTTTGGCGGCGCAGTCGGTGATCGACATGTTCCTGGACGAGGAGTCGCAGAGCCTGGCGATGCTGGTGGACTTCATCGGCAAGCCGGTGTCGCTATCGGTGGAGTCGAGCTACACGCAGGAGCAGTTTGACGTGGTCTTGCTGTGAGGTAGGGCGGAAGCCCGGCATGGCCGGGCGTTCCGCCGGTTCCGCTGTCGCGGGACGGCCATTCAGCAACGGGCAAGCGCGGCATCGCGCTTGCCCGTTTTGCTTGGCGCGGCAGCTAGCCGCGGGCGCATTGTGGATAAAATATGATTTCGTGGCTTGGTGTGGATAAGTTTCCGACGCGCTGAGTCAGCGCGCGTCGCGCTCGCTCAAGCGCTTACCAGGGACGCTGCGACGCTGGGCAGAGCGGCGCCACCGCTTGATTGCTGCCGGTGTCGACAAAACCATCGCTGACCCATAGACCGGCCGAGGTCTGGTTCCAGATGTCGGTTCTGCCCCAGACGCCCTCCACCGGCTCGGCGCGGACATGGCAAACCAGCGCCACGCTCTCGCCGCGCTTGGCCTTGCCGCCGATCTGCGCGCTGAGGCTGGGCGAGGTGCGCAAGTTGACGTGGCTGTTTCCCGCTTTGGGCGTGGCCACGCCGCTCAAGCCAGCAGGCGGCGGCGAAGGCGGCGCGGGTTCCGCGCCGTCATGGTAATGCGCCAGCCGGCCGCCGACATTCACCCGGCTGCCATCGCGTTGCGCATAGCCCTGATAGGCGCGGTTGCCGGCAAAGAACTGCCAGCCGCCCAGGCGCTTGCGGTTGACCGGTTCCGCCTGTCCTTGGTAGATCAGCGAAAAATGGACATGCGGCCCGGTGGTGCTGCCGCCGCAGGGCAGGCCGTTGCCTATCGTCCCCAGATACGCGCCCTTGTCCAGCCGTTGGCCGTCGGGCGCGGAGGTCAGATTGATCATGTGGTAGTAGGTGGTGGAATAGCCATTGTCGTGCACCAGCTTCACCAGCGCGCTGCCGTTGCGCACGCAGCTTTTGTAGATCACGCCGGCTTGCGGCGCCAGCACCTTGCCATCGCCGCCGGCAAAGTCGATCGAGTCATAGGGCTGGCTTTCGCCGCTATAACCATGCGGCCCGCCCGTCATGTTCCAGGCTGCGCCCGCGCGCCAGGGCAAGCCGAGGCCGGTGTTTTCCGGCGCCAGCCGTTTGGATGCGGCCAGTTGGCTGCGCCAGGCGCGCTTTTCCGCGTCGCTCAGCCAGCCGGCTGGCGATTGCTCCAATAACTCGGCGAAACGCGGGTCGTCGTCCAGCGCCAGCTGCCAGCCTTCCGCTTGGCGCCGGGCCAGAAACAGGCGCGACACCGGCACCCGGTCTGCGCCGGTCATTTGCACCGGCAAGGGCTGGGTGGCCGAGCCGAGCACCCAGCGGCGGTCCGGCGTTTCGCGATGGGTTTCCACCAGCGTGTCCATCTGCGACCCGCTGGCTGGCAGCTGTGTTTGCCGCAGCGCCCGGCTGGCGGCCAGGCGCAGGCTGTCATCGTCCGTGGCTTGAGCCGCCATGGCGGCGCCGGCGGCGAGCAGGGAGATCAGGGAGACAATGGAAATGAACGGTTTCATTGCGGGCTCCTCATCGTTGTGAGCGTGCGGTGCAAGGCCGGATGGCCGTTTGCGACCATAGCCGGGAAACCATTGGGGGACAGCTGGCCTTACGTATGACGGGATGGCAGGAACTTTGGCAGGGATGGCGGTTTGGCGTGCGCTCGGCAAACGTCAACAGTCACTAGGCCCGGCAAACCCGCTACACTCAAAATGACAGTCTCGTGACGGTTATGCGACAGGAGGGGAAAGCCATGGACGCGCTCAGCCGTGAAAACCTGCTGTGCCTGATGGAGGACGTGGAGGCGGAGGACCCGATCGACTACGCCGACCTGCCGTTCGACGAACAAAACCTGCGCGAACTGATTGTCGATTCGCTGCTCGAACGCGAGCTGGTATTCCGCGCCGAGGAGCCGGACGAGGCCAAGCGCATGCTGGTGTATCTGGCCGCCACCGCCCGGCTGACGCTGGAAAACATGGTGCTGCACGCCCGCTTGCTGCGCGCCGGGCTGGAGGACGGTTAAGGCCGCTCGCCGCGGTTTTCGGCGAGGGGCCCTGGCCTTGATGGCTGTGGATTGTGCTCGTCAACCTGCCGGCTGAAGTCCCGTCCACGCATGACCGTGCGATTTGACAGGCTGTCGCGTTGAGCAGAACACACTGTCAAATGGCCAAAATAAACATTTGGCATGGCGGGTGGTATGCTGTTCATCCCACTTCTTCCTTCAGGATGACCCCATGCTCCGCCTGCTCGGCCGCGCCAACTCCATCAATGTCCGCAAGGTGCTGTGGACCTGTCATGAAATCGGCCTCGACTACCAACGCGAGGACTGGGGACGCGGCTTCCGGCCGGTGACCGATCCCGACTTCCTGGCGCTGAACCCCTTCGCGCAAATCCCGGCGCTGGTCGATGGCGACACCGCGCTGTCCGAATCGAACACCATCTGCCGCTACCTGGCCACCAAACATGGCCGCCATGATCTGTTGCCGCAGGAAGCCGCCCTGCGCGCCCAAGTCGAAAAATGGATGGATTGGCAGCTCAGCGAGCTGAACGGCAGCTGGATGTATGCCTTCCACGCGCTAAGCCGCAATAGTCCGGATCACCAGGACCCGGCGCGCATCGCCGAAAGCGTGGCCGCGTGGAAAAAGCAGATGGCGGTGCTGGAGTCGCAGCTGGGCGAACGCTGGATCCTGGGCGAAACCTTCACTTTGGCCGACATCGTGCTGGGCGTGTCCGTCCAGCGCTGGCTGCTCACCCCGTTCGACAAGCCGGCGCTGCCGAAGACCGAGGCTTATTTCGAGCGCTTGCGCCAGCGGCCGGCCTACCGCGCCCACGGCGGCGACGGCGTCGCCTGAGCGCTGTCCCTTTTCGGTTTGCAAGCCTGCTGCAAGCAGGCCGCCCCCCACCTAGGAGAATGAGATGCACGACGCACAATGGACCGTCCTGGATGACTACTACAGCGCGGCGCTGGTGAAGCAAGACGCCGCGCTGGAAGCGGCGCTGGCCGACAGCGCGGCCGCCGGTTTGCCGGCGATCAATGTGGCGCCGAATCAGGGCAAGTTCTTGAACTTGCTGGCCCGCATCCATGGCGCGAAGCGGATTCTGGAGATCGGCACCTTGGGCGGCTACAGCACCATCTGGCTGGCGCGCGCCTTGCCGGCGGATGGCAGGCTGGTGACGCTGGAGTTCGAGCCGCGCCATGTCGAGATCGCCGCCGCCAACCTCAAACGCGCCGGCGTGGCGGACAAGGTGGAAATTCTGCAAGGCGCGGCGGCGGATTCGCTGCAGCGGCTGATCGCGCAAGGCGCGGCGCCGTTTGACTTCATCTTCATCGACGCCGACAAGCCCAACAATCCGGTCTATCTGGAGCTGGCGCTGCAGCTGTCCCGCCCTGGCACGGTCATCGTCGGCGACAATGTGGCGCGCGGCGGCGCGGTGGCGGATGCAGGCAGCGCTGACCCCGCCATCCAGGGCATACGCCGCTTCATCGAACTGATGGGGGCCAATCCGAGACTGTCCGCCACCGCGGTGCAAACGGTGGGAGCCAAGGGTCATGACGGTTTCGCCTTGGCCATCGTCGAACGCTGATCAGGCAAGCAAAACGGGCAACGGTTCACGCCAGCTGCCCGTTTTTCTATGCGGCTCCCGCTTATAACTGGGCTGCCGGCTGCGGCTGGCCGAACACGTCCTTCCAACTGGTGTAAGCGGTGACGAAGGCGATGGGGCACCACAACAGCAGGCCCAGGCCCAGCGTCAGCATGGCCGGAATCAGCAGCAGGCCCAGCACCAGGCCGGCCACCAGCATCGGCAGCCAGTTGGACAGGCCGGCGCGCAGGCTGGCCAGAATGGCCTGCCACGGCGAGACATTTTCCAGCGTCACCAGCGACGGGGCGAACCAGTAGCTGAGGCTGACGACGAACATCACCAGCGACATCACCAGCAGCAGCAAGGCGACGAAGCCGCCGGCCGCCGCGGGCTTGGCATCGATGGCCAGATGGCCGCTCGCCATGCCGCTCATCATCCCGGTGGACACCCCGGCCATGCCGACGATCAGCATCGCCGCCGCCATCAGCGCGAAGAATATCGCGCCCACCTGCAGCAGCGGGCCGGGCATCTGGCGGAAGCCGGCGAACAGGTCGGCCAGCTCCAGCTCCTCGCCCCGTTCGGACTTGCGCGCGGCCATCACGAAAGCGCCGGCGAACACCGGGCCGATGATGGCGCCGATCAGGCCGCCGATGAACGGCACCAGGTTGATCACAAAATGGATCATCAAGTAGACCAGGGTCAGCAGCACCCAGGTCAGGGGCTGCTCGCGCACGATGTAAAACGCTTCCACGCACCAGCGCCAGCCGCGGCCGGCGCCCACTTTGCGGGCTGGGGGCGGGGTGTCGAATGACTGCATATTCGGTCTCCGTTGCGGCGCATGCTGCGCCGGATTTGGGGGAAAGAAGGCTAGACCATGCCGTCTGTACATGGTTCTGCTTGATTCTACTCAATTTGTGTGTGGGATGGCTGGTTGCCGGAAAGTGCCAAAATCGGCGATAATCCGGCGGTTTTGCGACGGTAGACCCATGTCGCCAGCAGCATAGAGCGGATGGAAGAACCGTCGTTCCGGTTCCCAATAGTCTTGAGGTTTTACCGAAATGGTTACCCGCACCGAGCTTGCCAACGCCATCCGCTTCCTGGCCATGGACGCCGTGGAAAAAGCCAAATCCGGCCATCCGGGCGCCCCGATGGGCATGGCAGACATCGCCGAAGTCCTGTGGCGCGATCATCTGAAGCACAATCCGGCCAACCCGTCCTGGGCCGACCGCGACCGCTTCGTTCTCTCCAACGGCCACGGCTCGATGCTGATCTACAGCTTGCTGCACCTGACCGGCTACGACCTTTCCATCGACGACCTCAAGAATTTCCGCCAACTGCATTCCAAGACGCCGGGCCACCCGGAGTACGGTTACGCGCCGGGCATCGAAACCACCACCGGTCCGCTGGGCCAGGGCATCACCAACGCCGTGGGCATGGCGATGGCAGAGAAGATGCTCGCCGCCCAGTTCAACCGCGACGGCCACGCCATCGTCGATCACCACACCTATGTGTTCATGGGCGATGGTTGCCTGATGGAAGGCATCAGCCACGAGGCTTGCTCGCTGGCCGGCACCTGGGGCCTGAACAAGCTGATCGCCTTCTGGGACGATAACGGCATCTCCATCGACGGCCATGTCGAAGGCTGGTTCAGCGACGATACCCCGGCCCGCTTCGAAGCCTACGGCTGGCAAGTGATCCGCAACGTCAACGGCCACGATCCGGTCGAGATCGCCACCGCCATCGCCACCGCCAAGCAAAGCGCCGACAAGCCGACGCTGATCTGCTGCAAGACTACCATCGGTTTTGGCGCCCCCACCAAGCAGGGTAGCCACGACTGCCACGGCTCGCCGCTGGGCGCGGCTGAAATCGCCGCCGCGCGCGAAGGCCTGAAGTGGCCGCACGCGCCGTTCGAGATTCCGGCCGAGATCTATGCCGAGTGGAGCGCCCGCGACAAGGGCGCCGTGGCCGAGATCGAATGGAACAAGCGCTTCGACGCTTACCGCGCCGCGCATCCGGAGCTGGCCGCCGAGTTCGAGCGCCGCATGAAGGGCGAGCTGCCGCAAGGTTGGGTGGAGGCTCAGGCCGCCGCCATCGCCAAGATCAACGACGCCGCCCAGACCGTGGCCACCCGCAAGGCCAGCCAGATCGCGCTGGAAGCGCTGTCGCCGCTGCTGCCGGAGTTCGTCGGCGGCTCCGCCGACCTGACCGGCTCCAACCTGACCAACTGGTCCGGCTCCAAGTGGATCAACCGCGAAGGCCAGGGCAACTACATCAGCTACGGCGTGCGCGAGTTCGGCATGGCCGCCATCATCAACGGCATGACCCTGCACGGCGGCCTGCGCCCGTACGGCGGCACCTTCCTGATGTTCAGCGAATACGCCCGCAACGCCCTGCGCATGGCCTCGCTGATGAAGGTCAATCCGATCTTCGTGTTCACCCACGATTCGATCGGCCTGGGCGAAGACGGCCCGACCCACCAGCCGGTGGAGCAGACCGCCACCCTGCGCTACATCCCCAACCACCACACCTGGCGTCCGTGCGACACCGTGGAAGCTGCGGTGGCCTGGGCGCACGCCATCGAGCAGAAGACCACCCCGACCAGCCTGGTGCTGAGCCGGCAGAACCTGCCGTTCGTGTCCCGCGACGCGGCGCAGATCGCCGCCATCCGCAAGGGCGGCTACGTGCTGCGCGACGCGGCCGGCGCCAAAGCCGTGCTGATCGCCACCGGTTCCGAAGTGGAACTGGCGTTGAAGGCGCAGGAAACGCTGGCGGCCGAAGGCGTGCCGGTGCGCGTGGTGTCCATGCCGTGCACCAATGTGTTCGACGTGCAGGACAAGGCCTGGCAACAGAGCGTGCTGCCGGCGGGCCTGCCGCGCGTGGCCATTGAAGCCGGCCATGGCGATTTCTGGCGCAAGTATGTCGGCCTGGAAGGCGAAGTGGTGGGCATCGACCACTTCGGCGAATCCGCCCCGGCCGGCCAGCTGTTCAAGGAATTCGGCTTCACCGTGGAGAACGTGGTCGCCAAGACCCGCTCCGTGTTGCGTTAAGCAGTCGACAGACCATCGCGGCGACGCGGTGGTCTTTTTTTGCCGTGTCATGTAGTCGCCGCACTACAAAAAAGCATCTGGAGAAGAGAGAAGCATGACCATCCGCCTCGCCATCAACGGTTACGGCCGCATTGGCCGCCAAGTTTTGCGCGCCATCTACGAAAACAAGTTGCACGACGATTTCAAGGTGGTGGCCGTGAACGCTTCCGGCGACCTCGCCATCAATGCCCACCTGACCCAGTTCGACACCGTGCATGGCCGCTTTCCCGGCACCGTGGAGCAGGACGGCGAACACCTGATCCTGAATGGCGACAAGATCCCGTTCTTCAGCACCCGCAACCCGGCCGAGCTGCCGTGGCGCGCGCTGGCGGTGGACCTGGTGCTGGAGTGCACCGGTGCCTTCACCAGCAAGGAAAAGTGCCAGGCCCATTTGAACGCCGGCGCCAAGAAGGTGCTGATTTCCGCGCCGGGCGGCGACGATGTGGACGCCACCATCGTGTATGGCGTGAACCATGACGTGCTGACGCCGGAGATGACCGTGGTGTCCAACGCCAGCTGCACCACCAACTGCCTGGCACCGGTGGCCAAGGCGCTGAACGACGCGCTGGGCATCAAGAAAGGCCTGATGACCACCATCCACGCCTTCACCAACGACCAGGTGCTGACCGACGTCAAGCACAAGGATCTGCGCCGCGCCCGCTCCGCCACCGATAATATGATCCCCACCAAGACCGGCGCGGCCAAGGCCGTCGGCCTGGTGCTGCCGGAGCTGAAGGGCAAGCTGGACGGCTTTGCCGTGCGCGTGCCCACCATCAATGTGTCGCTGGTGGATCTGACTTTCACCGCCATGCGCGACACTTGCAAGGACGAGGTCAACGAGATCCTGCAGGGCGCGGCCAATGGCGCGATGAAGGGCATCCTGAGCTTCAACACCCTGCCGCTGGTGTCCGGCGATTTCAACCACACCGAAGAAGCGTCGACCTTCGACGCCACGCTGACCAAGGTGACTGGTGGCAATCTGGTCAAGGTGCTGGCCTGGTACGACAACGAGTGGGGCTTCAGCTGCCAGATGCTGCGCACCGCGCGCGCGATGTTCGGCCGCTGATCCAGCCGTAGGGCGGATGCCCCGCGAGGGGCGATCCGCCATCTTGTTGCGGGGCCAGTTTGCTTCGATGCAAAGATGGCGCGGCGGAACGCCCGGGCATGCCGGGCTTCCGCCCTACCAAAACAGCGGTGCGCATGCCAAACGCACTGTTGTTTTGTTACATGGCGCGCGCAAGAAATTTGATTGGTGTTAAAGTGACGCCGCTGAATCGGCATACACTGCCGGATAGGGGCGAGCGCCGGGCGCGCCAGGTCCATCCGCTTGCGGCCTTGCGCCGCAGTGGGAAATTTTGCAACAGCGCGCCGGTGCATGCCCGCGGTTTCGCCTTATCCCGTTCCGCAAGCCACTGGCTGCTTGCCGGATCGTCCCGCATCCAAACCTGAGTGAGTGAAGCGATGAAATTCAACAAACTCTCCGAGCAGAATCTTTCCGGCAAGCGCGTACTGATCCGCGTCGACATGAACGTCCCGCTGAAAAACGGCGTGATCGGCGAAGACACCCGCATCCGCGCCAGCCTGCCCACCATCGAGCACTGCCTGAAGGCCGGCGCCGGCGTGATGCTGATGACCCACCTGGGCCGTCCGACCGAAGGCGAGCCGAAGCCGGAAGACAGCCTGGCGCCGGTGGTGGCCCGTCTGTCCGAACTCTTGGGCAAGCCGGTGCGCCTGCAAGCCGATTTCCAGAATGGCGTCGAACTCGCCCCGGGCGAAGTGGTGATGCTGGAAAACGTGCGCCTGAACAAGGGCGAGAAGAAGAACAACGAAGAACTGGGCCGCGCCTACGCTGCCCTGTGTGACGTGTTCGTGCACGACGCCTTCGGCACCGCGCACCGCGCCGAGGCCTCCACCCACGCCGTGGCCAAGTTCGCCCCGGTGGCCTGCGCCGGCCTGTTGCTGTCGGCCGAGCTGGACGCGCTGGGCAAGGCGCTGCAGGCGCCGGCCCGCCCGATGGTGGCCATCGTCGCCGGCTCCAAGGTGTCCACCAAGCTGACCATCCTGGAAGCGCTGGCCGACAAGGTGGACCAGTTGATTGTGGGCGGCGGCATCGCCAACACCTTCCTGTTGGCTGAAGGCAAGGCCATCGGCAAGAGCCTGGCCGAAGCCGAGCTGGTGGAAGACGCCAAGCGCGTGATCGCCAAGATCCGCGCCCGCGGCGGCGACGTGCCGCTGCCGTCCGACGTGGTGTGCGCCAAGGAATTCGCCGAAACCGCCGCCGCCGTCACCAAGCCGGTGGGCGAAGTGACTGCCGACGACATGATCCTGGACATCGGCCCCGATTCCGCCAAACAGCTGGCCGCCATCATCGCCCAGGCCGGCACCGTGGTGTGGAACGGTCCGGTCGGCGTGTTCGAGTTCGACCAGTTCGGCAACGGCACCAAGACTTTGGCCGAGGCTATCGCTAAGTCCAAGGCGTTCTCCATCGCCGGCGGCGGCGACACCCTGGCGGCCATCGCCAAGTACGGCATCACCGACGACATCAGCTACATCTCCACCGGCGGCGGCGCCTTCCTGGAATTCCTGGAAGGGAAGGAACTGCCGGCCGTGGCCATCCTGGCCGAACGCGCCAACTAAGGGAGAGACCGGCATGGCGGCGATGCCGCCGTGACGAATCTATATGATGGATACGCATCTATACGAGGGCAGCTGCTTGTGTGGCGGTATCCGCTACCGCGTCGGCGGCGCGATCAAGGCGGTGACGCATTGTCATTGCGCCATGTGCCGCAAGTCGCATGGCGCCGCTTTCGCCAGCTACGGCAGCGTGCGGCTTGAGCATTTGTGCGTGCTGGATGAAGAATCGCTATTGGCAGCGTATCCATCATCGCCCGGTGTGACGCGCGAGTTTTGCCGGCGCTGCGGCTCGTCGCTGTTCTGGCGCGCGTCCGAGAAATGGCCGGATTGGCTGAGCCTGGCTTTGGGCAGCCTGGATACGCCCTTGCGGACGGGGAAGCAAAAGCATGTTCATTTCGACGCCGCGCCGGCTTGGTGCCCCGCGGTGTTGAGGGGCGACGTGCGATGAGCCGCCGCCTGACCCGGCCGCTCCGTTATACTGGCGGGTATCCCCCCACCAGGAGAACATGATGTCTTTGCAAACCTGGCTGTTGTTCGTCACGACCGTCTTTTTCGTCTCCGCCACCCCCGGCCCCAATATGCTGCTGGCGATGACGCACGGCATCCATTACGGCGTGCGCCGCACGTTGATGACCTGTTTGGGCCTGATGACGGCACTGGGCCTGATCATGGCCGGCTCGGTGGCCGGCCTGGGCGCGCTGCTGGCCACGTCGGAGCTGCTGTTCTCCATCGTCAAGTACGCCGGCGCGCTGTATCTGGTGTATCTGGGCATCAAGACCTGGCGCAGCCTGCCGCAACCGGTGGCCGAGCTGCGCGAGGACGACAGCGGCAAGCACGGACCGTGGGCGCTGTTCCGCCGCGGCTTCCTGGTGGCGATGAGCAACCCCAAGGCCTTTATCTTCTTTACCGCGCTGTTCCCGCAGTTCATGAACGCGCATCAGCCGCAGGGGCCGCAGCTGGCCATCCTGGCGGCCACGTTTTACCTGATCGAGTCCTGCTGGCAGCTGACTTACGCCAGCAGCGGCGCCCGGCTGGCGCGCTGGTTGAACAGCGCGAGCCGGCTGCGGATGGTCAACCGCTTCAGCGGCGGCGCCTTCGTCGGCGCCGGTGTGCTGCTGACCGGCTTGTCCAGACAGTAACCATCACGGCTGCCGATTCGTCATCGCCAGCCGTTTTTTTCGAACTGGCCCCGCCGTGGCGGGGCTCACGAGGGAGAGATTCATGGCACTCGTTTCCATGCGCCAGCTGCTGGATCACGCGGCTGAATTCAGCTACGGCCTGCCGGCCTTCAACGTCAACAACCTGGAGCAGATGCGCGCCATCATGGAGGCCGCCGACAAGGTGAACGCCCCGGTGATCGTGCAGGCTTCCGCCGGCGCCCGCAAATACGCCGGCGCGCCCTTCCTGCGCCACATGATCCTGGCCGCGGTGGAAGAATTCCCGCACATCCCGGTGGTGATGCACCAGGACCACGGCGTGAGCCCGGACGTCTGTCAGCGTTCCATCCAGCTGGGCTTTTCCTCGGTGATGATGGACGGCTCGCTGAAGTCCGACGGCAAGACCCCGGCCGACTATGACTACAACGTCGGCGTGACCCGCACCGTGGTCAGCTTCGCCCACGCCTGCGGCGTGTCGGTGGAAGGCGAAATCGGCTGCCTGGGCAGCCTGGAAACCGGCATGGCCGGCGAGGAAGACGGCGTCGGCGCCGCTGGCGTGCTGGATCACAGCCAACTGCTGACCGATCCGGAAGAAGCGGCCCGCTTCGTCAAGGACACCGGCGTGGACGCCCTGGCCATCGCCATCGGCACCAGCCACGGCGCCTACAAGTTCACCAAGAAGCCCACTGGCGACGTGCTGCGCATCGACCGCATCAAGGAAATCCACGCCCGCATCCCCAATACCCACTTGGTGATGCACGGCTCCTCCAGCGTGCCGCAGGAATGGCTGCAGATCATCAACCAGTATGGCGGCGATCTGGGCGAAACCTACGGCGTGCCGGTTGAGGAAATCGTCGAAGGCATCAAGCATGGCGTGCGCAAGGTCAACATCGACACTGACCTGCGTCTGGCCTCCACCGGCGCCATCCGCCAGTTCATGGCCAAGAACCCGGCCGAATTCGACCCGCGCAAATACCTGGCCAAGACCATCGAAGCGATGCGCGATGTCTGCATCGCCCGCTACGAGGCGTTTGGCGCGGCCGGCATGGCCAGCAAGATCAAGCCGATCAGCCTGGACGCGATGGCCGACAAGTACCTGAAAGGCGAGCTGGCGCAAATCGTGCGCTGAGTCCTGTGACACGATGCGACAGCTGTTTGTAAGAACAGTGTAAAAGCTCTTGTCACCTGAAGTGATGATCTGCGATAATTCATTTGTCATTTCAGGAAAAGGGATTGTATGCAGCGCAGTCCGCCATGCGATTGTCCTGCCATACGGCTTACCCGACCCGCCCGCGAGGCGGGTTTTTTTTTGAGGAGACAGCATGGTTCTGCATTTGAGTTTCGCGCCATGGCGGCGGACGGCTGGAGAAGCCTAAGCAACAGCCATCAGCATTTTGCAACGGTTGCGCGAAGGACTAAGTTGATAGCGGAGAGGCCGCCATCCGCCTGGCCCTTGATCGTCGTCCTTTTCCGCACCCTGTGGTTTGCTTACACTGCTGCCATCACCAAAATGGTCCGCAGGGGCCGGGAGGAGGGGCAATGAAACTGAACATGCTGTATTTCGCCCGTCTGCGCGAGACGCTGGGCGTGGAGAGCGAGCAACTGGACAGCGATGCCGCCACCGTGGCGGAGCTGTTGACCGAATTGCGCCAGCGCGGCCATGTCTGGGCGCTGGAACTGGCCGCCGACAAGGTATTCCGCGTGGCGGTGAACCAGGAGATGGCCGGCCTGGACACGCCGTTGGCCGATGGCGACGAAGTGGCGGTGTTTCCGCCGGTCACCGGGGGCTGAGATGGCGGTCAACCACATCCGGGTGCAGGGCGAGGATTTCGACGTAGGGGCCGAGGTGAGGCGCTGGTCGGCCAATCCGGCTTGCGGCGCGGTGGTCAGCTTCTCCGGCCTGGTGCGCGACCATGGCGACCGCCAGGACGTGGTGGCGTTGGAGCTGGAACATTATCCGGGGATGACCGAAAAGGCCCTGGCCGACATCGTGCGCGAGGCACGCCAGCGCTGGTCGCTGAAGGGTGTGACGCTGATTCATCGCGTGGGCCGGCTGGCGCTGGGCGACAATATCGTGTTGGTGGTGACGGCCAGCAGCCACAGGCGCGATGCCTTTGAGGCCGCTTCGTTTCTGATGGATTACCTGAAACGGCAGGCGCCGTTCTGGAAGTGCGAAATCCTGGCCGATGGCAGTCGCCACTGGGTGGACGCCAAGACCAGCGACGAAACCGCCGCCGCGCGCTGGGATCAGGCGGCTGGCCCTAATCCCCCGCCGTTGAAGCCCGCGTGACGGACGCCGGCACCGGCCAGCCATCCAGCCGGTAATGGTGGGCGCCGCCGGGGCGCAGGACGGAGGCGAATAAGCTGACTTCGCGCAAGGGCATGACCAGCGGCGGCAGGGCCTGTTGCGGCAGCGGCCGCGCAATATGGCGAAGTAGGCTCAGGTGCGGCCGGTATGGCATAGGGGCTGTTGACGTTTGGTGAGCGGTCGCGCCGGGATGCGTTTTGCGGCGAATCGAGGCGTTTCGCGCGCCGCATAGTCATTCTCTGCCAGCGCGGAACAACGAGGAGTCGGCGTGAAAGGCGCCCGGCCCTGCGGGTTTGGCCGCTTTGGGCCGGAAGCCGCGTTGCCCAGCCCTTGCATAGAATGACTATGCATCGGACTGTGCGCCTTGCTTCCGGCCCAAATCGGCGCAAACGCGATCCACTCACCAAACGTCAACAGCCCCTAGCTTCCAGTGCGATGCCAGCCGCGCGCAATTCGTCTTTCAGCGCGTCCACCCATGCGCCCAGCTCCGGCGGCGGGTGGCGCGGTCCGCACCAGCCCACATCGTGCCAGCAGCCGCAAGCATCCAGCGTGATGGCGTCCGGCAAGCTGGGCGCGGCCCAAGCGGCGCAGTCTGCGGCCCTTTGCAATTGCAGCGGCGTCACCTCGCCCAGAAAGGCCAGCGTCAGATGCAGCTGGCGGGCAGGCAGGGGACGGCCGCCGCCCAGCCGCTGCAGCTGGCGCTGCCAGCCTTGCAGCGTGGCCAGGCACGCTTGCGGCGGCAGACAGGCGAGGAACGCTCTCAATCGCCCGGACTCAGCAGCGCCTGGCGCCGCTTGACGAAGCCGCGCGCCCGCTCGTTGTTCTGCGGCAGCCAGTCCAGCAGCTCGTCTAGCGACGCCATTTCCCAGCCCTTGGGCTGGCCGGCTTCGCGCCGGTTTTCCGCGATGCGCAGCAGCATGGCGCAGCCGTAGTGGCCCAGCCGGCTGTTCAGGGTGCGCATCGCTTCGCGGTGCAGCATGCGCGCCGCTTGCTCCAGCTCGCCCTGGTTGGCTTGCGCCAATGCGGCGCGGCTATGCTCTTGCAACTCGGCGTAGGCTTGGGCGATGGCCTCGCCGCAAGCCGGCTGCGCCTGGGCGATCTCCTGCAGCGTGCCCAGTTCGTGGCGGCCATCGGCAAAGCGCAGGCCGATCAGCCGCGCCCATTGCGGCGTCTGCTCGCCGCCTTCGCTCGGCGCCAGTTGGACCGCGGCGGACAGGAAGCGCTGCGCGCTGTTGAAGTCCACTTCCGGCGCCAGCAGCCATTGCGATGCCTCCCGCAGCTGCTCCAGCGCCTGGGCCGGCCGTTGCTGCGCCAGCGCTGCCAGCGCGCGGCATACCGCCATGGTCAGCGGACCGCCGGTCAATTCTTCCTGGCGGGCGGCGATGTCGCTCTGCAGCCGGTCCAGCTGCTGGGTCTGGCCGCTGACGCAGCGCGCCTGCAGCAGATCGACCATCGCCTCGGGGCCGAAGAAGCTGTTGTTGCGGCCGATATCCACCGCTTTTTGCAGCGGTTCCACCGCGCGGGTCGCTTCGCCGCTGCGCAGCAGCGCGGTGCCGAAGCAGTGCAGGCGCTGGAAATTGCGCGGCGACAAGGCCACGGCTTTTTCCAATACGGTGGAGGCTTGGGC
>NZ_JAELTR010000213.1:0-411 GCF_016428945.1 Chromobacterium sp. ASV23 | reverse complement strand
GATGAATTATGTCTATGGGATTGTCGGAGATGAGCTTGTGGTACATACTGCTGTTGATATTTCTTATAGTAGGTATTTTTATATTTGTTGCATTAATTTCTGCAAGACAGGATTGGCATGAATGGATGCGTGGAGGAGATGAGTAATTGATTATGGTTTTAGCTGGCAATGATTCAGTCTTATGTATTTTTGATTGTGATTTTATAAATGGAATTTCTGATTTTTTGCTTTTTTCTCATTTTGTATTTGTTATGGATATTTAATGTGTGTGGAATTGTTTTACTATATATTTAAGTAAGATTTCTGTTTTATCATTAATAATGATTTAAATTGGATTTGTGTAGTGTTTTTTATGTTTTATTGCTATGGATTAAATAATAAATTCTATACAACTTCACCCCTCGCTTTGTA
>NZ_JAELTR010000212.1:0-413 GCF_016428945.1 Chromobacterium sp. ASV23 | reverse complement strand
CCGCTGCTAATCTGCGTAGCTTTAATGTAACTTCAGGTGAGTTAGGGTCAATTGAAGTTGGTTTAGTGGAAGGAATCTTTTCTTTTGCTATGTAATCTGAAATAGTAACCACATTCGAGGTGGCTGGTTCACTTGCATCTGAACCTACATTAACATCGGGCAAAAGAAAGTTGAAAGAATATTGTAGCGAATTTTCATCAATTTTATGCATCTCAACCTCCCTTGCCCTAGATTAAGCTATAGCAATATACCTTAACAAGGTGCTTTTGTCAAAAAAAATCATTAACTACCCGGGGAAGTCATTGTCAAATATGGCTGCAATTTTTTTCTCAAAATCTAAATAAGAATCACGATATTCTTTAGCTGTCTCTTATACACATCTCCGAGCCCACGAGACTCCGCCAATTATCTCG
>NZ_JAELTR010000211.1:0-413 GCF_016428945.1 Chromobacterium sp. ASV23 | reverse complement strand
AGAGTATCGGTCTCCCACCGATTTCGATCATTGGCTTAGGTTTAAGATGGGTTTCTTCGGAAATTCTTGTTCCCAATCCACCTGCTAACAAAACCGCTTTCATGATGTCACTACTCCAGATTGATCAGATGTAATAATTTCCAACCGTTTTCTCATAAAGTACTCAGTTACAGGCAGACAACTTTACTTTAACTAGCTTTCCAAGTACGCCAGTATTTCAACAGCAGCCTCGCGGCCTTGATTTACCGCTCGAACCACCAAGTCGGCTCCACTCACCATATCTCCACCAGCAAAGATCTGGGCATTGCCAGTTTGATAAGAGAATCTATTCTTTGAACGAAACAGAATGCGGCCGTTGGATGCAGTTGCTATTCCATGAGCGTCAAACCAGTCCTGTCTCTTATACACATCTG
>NZ_JAELTR010000210.1:0-414 GCF_016428945.1 Chromobacterium sp. ASV23 | reverse complement strand
ACCATTACCAATCTTCGTATACAATCACAAAACTTCAGTAGAATATTCTAGCTTCAAACAATTATTAATACAGAATTCAACGTGGGAATCCGACGGAAGGGTTAGGTTTTATGGTGCTGACCAGAGGCTCGGGTCACAAGTTGGGAAGAAAATAGGAACCCGCATCGTCACCACAGGAAAATCTGGATATTTAATATTTGGCCCATACATTTCTATGGATAACGGAAAATATTCCGCAACTATAACAGGTGCAATTTCTGAGCACGCCATCTGTAACGCAAAATTAGACATTTCTGTGCTAGGTGGCGCAATTACTATTGCGCAGTCTCAGCCTATATCTAATGAAAAAACGATCTTCAAATGTGAGTTCACCCTCGCCGAACCATGCAAGGATTTGGAAATAAGGGTATGGGT
>NZ_JAELTR010000209.1:0-416 GCF_016428945.1 Chromobacterium sp. ASV23 | reverse complement strand
GATTTCTATCTGCAATTCGAACAGCAACGTAGTATTCTCGAAGCATCGCTGGAAGAAACAGACTGGGAATGGGAGCTGGATGCCACAGATGAGTATGGCAGAACTGTTTGTAAAATCAGTAAAAAAATCACGGGTGTAAATGTGATGCGTGCGGAAGACTGGCCTATGATTATTTCCTTTTTCAAACCCAGGATCATTGCACTAGATGAATATTGGAGTATGGCCAAATACAGCTTCGAAGCGCTGCTATCCGCCAGATAGAAATACTCCATTTCCTTAACCCGATAAAAAACATAATGTATGACGCTCGCAGAACAATATGTGAAAGGTCTCAAAGAACGACTCAAAGGAGAAGACAGGGAAAACTTATCCTACGCTACCGGTGCTTCTGAAGCACAATTAGCGCAACTGAAAGC
>NZ_JAELTR010000208.1:0-416 GCF_016428945.1 Chromobacterium sp. ASV23 | reverse complement strand
GGCATCGTCCATGCGGGTGCTGGTATGCAGACTTTTGAAAATATTTTCATACACTGGGTTCAGGGCATGCTCTCCTGGCTGATCCATGATCTCCTTGCACTCTTTCATGGCGATCTCGTAATACTTCTTATAATCAGATCTGCGTTCCATGGTATGGGATGCAGTACGGAGGGCATACCCCCCACGCGCCAACGCAATTCTCGCACGAAGTCCTTTCACCGCCGCTTTGGTGAGACGCAGGTTTTTATCCGGCGATTTACTCCTCCAGGGCACCAGGTCTTCTGCTATTGCCAGATCATTTAATAAGTGGTCATAAATCGTGTCCTGATCCACTCTTTCCTGGTAGAGATCCACCATATCGGCAGCCGGAACGAAGTGAGCGGGTACTGTCTCTTATACACATCTGACGCTGCCGA
>NZ_JAELTR010000207.1:0-417 GCF_016428945.1 Chromobacterium sp. ASV23 | reverse complement strand
CCGCTTACCAGCGCCTACAGCGCTTCTAAATTCGGACTGCTGGGGATGACAGAATCCCTGATGCTGGAAGTACGTAAGCATAATATCCGTGTGAGCGCTTTAACGCCTAGCACCATTGCTACCGACATGGCGAAGGAACTGCAACTGACAGATGGTAATCCTGATAAGGTAATGCAACCGGAAGACCTGGCCGAATTCGTAGTGGCACAGCTGAAACTGAACCGTCGGGTGGTGGTTAAATCTGCCGGACTGTGGTCTACCAATCCGTAATTATTTTCAACTACTCATTCCAATGGTTGGTTAGCAATGCTAACCAACCATTGTTATTTCAGTATGATGGGTCAGCCATTTATTGATAAAAAACAGTACGTCTTTCCTGTTCGGTTCGTTATGGAGCTCATGATAACTGCCATTCCA
>NZ_JAELTR010000020.1:0-65969 GCF_016428945.1 Chromobacterium sp. ASV23 | reverse complement strand
CAGGATCGTGAAACGCCTTAGCGCCGATGATAGTGTGGCATTCGCCATGTGAAAGTAGGACACCGCCAGACGCCTCATACGACAAAGCCCAGCTCACACGAGCTGGGCTTTGTGCTTTGCGCGCGCCGAATGCGCGACACCCGCCCCGACAGACACTGCCGGGGCTTTGGCGTTTAGGGGGCTAGTCGTCCCCATCCTGCCGCAGCAAGGCATCGACTTCCTCTTCATTCCACACTCGGATGCCATGTTGGCTCAACAGGCTGGCGGTCACGCCTTGGCCGTCGCGCAAGGTTTTGCCGAAACTGCCATCGTAGATTTGCCGATTGCCACAGGATGGGCTGTTGGCCTTTAGCAGCGCCAGTTTGCAGTCACCCTGTTGGGCCAGGCGCAAGGTTTGCCAAGCTCCGGTGATGAATGCCAGGCTGACATCCTGCCCGTCTCCGGTTTGGACCGATGCTTGCTGCGTCAGCACATCATTGCCCGAGCCGCCTATGATCTCTGCCGCGGGTCTTGGCGTGGGAAGACCGCCCAGGCACTCCGGACAGGCTGGAATGAGTTCGAATCTATCGTGGATCTTCGTCCAGTCGACATCGCGCATGGGTTTGGATTGGCCGTCATAGCGCACTGGCTGTCCCAGCAGGCAGGCGCTGATCAGGAGGTTGGCTTTTTGGGTCACAGTCTGCTCTCCAGAAGTCTGGCCAGCGCTTGGCTGGCGGGGGCGATGCGTTCGTCCGGCACGGCCGCGTAACCGAGCACCAATCCGTTGCGATCGGCTTTGGCCAGGAAGTGACGAGCCAGCGGTCGCAGCCAGAGCCCTTGCTTGGCCGCGGCATCCTGCAGCTCCCATTCGTCAAAGCCCAAGGGCAGATTGGCCAGCAGATGCATGCCAGCCTCGCCGCCCGATATCGGCAAGGCATCGCCCAGGTAGCGCGCCATGGCGGTTCGCAGCAGATGCTGCCTGTGCGCATACAGTTCGCGCATATTGCGGATGTGTTGGGCAAAGTGGCCGCGCTCGATGAAATCGGCCAGCGCCGCCTGGTGGAGGTAGCCGGTTTCGCCGTGCAGCCGTGCCTGGCAATGGCGGAAGGCCTCGACCAGTTCAGGCGGCAGCACAAGATAGCCCAATTTCAGCGCGGGGAACATCACCTTGCTGAAGGTGCCCAGATAGATGACGCGATTATCCTGATCCAGGCTTTGCAAGGCGGCTAATGGATTGGCGGTATGGCTGAACTCGCCGTCGTAGTCGTCCTCGATGATCCAGCTATCGTGATGCCGCGCTGTCTGCAACAGTTCCAGCCGCCGCGCCAGCCCCATGATGACGCCGGTTGGATACTGGTGCGCCGGCGTGGTGTAGATCAGTTTGGGAGAGGCTGCGCAGGATAGGGGCGCGAGTCCATGCTGATCCACTGGAACTGGGCGGCAAGCCAGCCCAGCTTCCAGCATCGCGGCTTGGGCGCCGGTATAGCCTGGCTCCTCAAGCCAGGCGATGTCGCCGGGATCGGCCAACAGCTTGGCGATGAGCGCCAGTCCGACTTGCGTGCCGCTGGTGACCAGGATCTGCTCCGGGCTGCAGCGCACGGATCGGGTCAGGAACAGGTACTCCGCCAGCGCATGGCGCAGCGCCTGCAGGCCGCCCTCACGCTGATAATGCATCCATTCCAGCGGCGCGGTTCGTTGGCTGCGCGCCAGACACTTTTGCCATTGCTGATGGGGAAAACGTGCCAGCTCGGGCTGGCCGGGGATGAAGGCGCCAAATTGGCTGGCGGGCAGAAGGCTGTAAGCTTGCAGCTGTACGCCGCGCCGCGATAGCTCTCGTCGCGGCAAGGCGGCGGGAGCAGGCGATGCCGTGGACGCAAACGCCTGGCAGACATAAGTGCCCGAACCATGCCGGCTTTCCAGATACCCTTCGGCAATCAGTTGCTCATATGTGGCAAGCACGGTATTGCGACCCAATGCCAGCGCCTCGGCCAGCTGGCGGCTGGCGGGCACCGCGCTGCCGGGCGCAAGCCGGGTTTGGCGGATCAGCTCTCGCAGGTGTCGATACAGTTGGCGTGACAGGTTTTCCCCCTGGCCGCGCAGCAGCCGGGGTTTGAGGTAAGAACAGAGCCAGTCGCGATTCAAGGTGGTTCCATCAAATTAATGAATGTGGTCCTTCAGATGGTGCTGCTTGTGTCGTAGGATAACAGCATCGTAACGTGCTGGAGCAAGGTGATGATCAGTCAGGAAGCGTTCTATGCCGCCAAGTTGGCGTATGAGATGGATGCCGCCGATGTGGCGCAGGTTTTCGCCCAAGGCGATGACTCGCTGGTATTAGTCGATACCCGCAGTGCGGAAGCGTTTGCCCATGAAACCATTCCCGGAGCGATCAGCCTGCCGCACCGGCTGATGACTGAGGAAAGCACCGCCCATCTTGCGCGCGAGCGCACCTACGTCACTTTTTGCGACGGCATTGGCTGCAACGGCTCCACCAAGGGCGCACTGAAGTTGACCCGGCTTGGTTTCAAGGTCAAGGAGCTGCAGGGCGGCATCGATTGGTGGAAGCGTGATGGCTACGCCACGACGCTGCACGCCGGCTGCGGCAAGGACGTATGCGATGCGTGCTGACTGGGACGCGCTGGCGCAGCCGGCCGAGCAGATTTCGACCGGGCAGTGGGTGGGCTTGCCAGTAGAGGGCTGGACGGGCGCGACATACCCGCCGCGCCAAGTCCTGACCGGGAGGCATGGCCGAGTGGAGCCGCTGGATGCCGAGCGGCATGGCGCTCAGTTGTACGAAGCCTTGCATCAGATGGCGGGCGGTGCCAACTGGACCTACCTTAGCCACGGCCCGTTTCACAGTCTGGAGGATTGGCAGACTTGGATGCAGGCCCATGCCGGACGGGAGGATCCGCAGTTTTATGCGATCGTCGATGCCAGGGACGATGTGGCTATCGGCTTGTGCAGCTATCTGCGCATTGCGCCTGCCGACGGTTGCATCGAAGTGGGATTTCTCAATTTCTCTCCGCGCCTGCAGCGCAGTCGCTTGGCCACCGAGGCGATGTACCTGATGATGCGCAATGCGTTTGAGCTCGGCTATCGGCGTTACGAGTGGAAATGCGACGCCCAGAACGCTCCGTCGGTGAAGGCCGCGCTGCGGCTGGGTTTCACCTTTGAAGGCTTGTTCCGCCAGGCGCGCACCAATAAGGGACGCAACCGGGATACCGCCTGGTTCTCCATTCTGGACCATGAGTGGCCGCAGCGGCGGCGAGCGCTGGAAGAGTGGTTGGCGGATGCCAATTTCGACGCGCAAGGGCGGCAATTGCGCAGTCTCTCGGAGTTTGCTGCGGAGGCGGCGGCTTGAGCTTGGTCGCGGATACGGGCGCGCTGGCTCAAGCGGCGGCTTTCAATGCCGTGGGGCAGCCTGTCGGTTGCGAGGTAGATCGATGGAGCGGGGCGGCTTGGCCGCCGAGTATTGTCTTGCAGGGCCGCTTCTGCCGCCTGGAGGCCTTGGATGCGGCGCGGCATGGACGGGACTTGTTTATCTGCCTGCATGCCGATGCCAGCCGCGCGAACTGGACGTATCTGAATCAGGGACCGTTCGCGTCCTTCGATGCATGGCAGTCCTGGCTGGCGAGCGCGATCCAGGTCAAGCGTACCTGCTATTACGCGCTGATCGATGCCGATAGCGGCATGGCGCAGGGTATGGCCGCGTATATGAATGCCCAGCCTGAAGACGGCTGCGTCGAAATCGGCGGGGTGCATTTTTCGCCGGCCATGCGCCGCAGCCGGCTGTCGACGGAGGCGATGTATCTGATGCTGAAGCAGGTATTCGAGCTGAATTACCGCCGCTGCGAGTGGCGTTGCGACGCGCATAACGCATCGTCGGCGCGCGCCGCCTTGCGTTTGGGCTTCACGTTCGAGTGCCTGTGGCGGCAACGCCGGGTCAGCAAGGGACGCAATCGCGACGCGGCCTGTTTCTCTATGCTGGATCACGAGTGGTCGGCGAGGCGCCTGGCCTTGGAGAGCTGGTTGCATCCGATCAATTTCGATGCGGCGGGCCGGCAGCGATGCGATCTGGCCCATTTCATGGCGCGGCAGGGCTAATTCGCTCTTTGGACTTCATGCGGGGAGGCTGCGGCGCTACAATGGGTGACTGTAATCCCTTGATAGTGTTGTCTGAATGAAATCTCTGCCGCGCAACGCCCGCATCCGGGGCGAGCCTTTCCTGCCCAGCCGCTTTATTTTCGGCGATGCCGTCGATGACGAGGGCTTGGAGGGGAGCGAATACCTGGTACATACCGAATCCCCTGCCTTCATTTGCCGGCTTGTAGGCAACGATGATACCGATTTTCCCGGCCGCGAAAGCGAGGGCTTGGCCAGCGCCGTACTGTATGACGAGGCGGAGAAGATCACGGTCTATGTCTGCAATTTGCGGCTGAGGCTGTTCGACTTCAATTTCTATGATGAGGTCGAACCCAATGTCGGCCAGTTGCAGGATATCTGCGATGAGGCGATGCGCGCCTACCAGAAACTGCAGAAAGCCTATGCCGAGCGCGACGCCGCCGGTCCGCCGCCGCGCGAGATGCGAACGGGGCCGACCAAGCCATTGCCCCCGGCCGAGCGTCAGCAGGCGATTAGCCAGTTGATCGAGCAGGCCCGCCTGGCGATGGGCAAGCCCATGGGCGGCATGCAACTGGCTGCCGCCGTGCAGATGGCGCTGATGGCCGGCGATCAGGCCGTGTTCACCGAGGCCCAGCTGGCCTTGCTGGCGGAGCCGGACGCGCGGCAATTGCTGATCCAGCGCGCGCGCGATGCCGTTGCCTTCCCCGAAGTGCTGCGCAAGGACGGCTCCGTGGTGTCGTTTGAACTGTGGGCGTTGCCGTTTGCCTTCTCTCGCAGCCAGGGAGGCGTATGGTGGCATTTCCCGCGGCTGGAAGCCTTGGAGGTGGCCTTGGCCGATGCGCTGGAGGTGCCGGAAAAGTCGATTCTGTGGATTTCGCCCACCCTGTTCACCGTGGACATGCTGAATGAGCGTGGTTGCCAGGATCTGGTGCAACTGGCGCCGGTGATGGACGCCGGCTGCGATTTCGCGCCGCTGGACCCGGAATCGTCGCGCGCCACTTATGAGGCGGCGCGCAAGACGAATGATCCGCAGTTGGTGATGGCGTGGATTCCATTCCTTGTGGAGCGCGGCGCGCTGCCGATGGACAAGGCGCGCCGCTTGGCCCGCCGGGCGCTGGATGTGGCCATGCCGCTGGTGCAGCAAGCGGTTGCCGCCGAGATGGAGTATGGCGAGGCGGAACTGTTTGCTCCCTTGCCGTGGTGGGAGGCCTTATCCAGCGGCATGCGCGCCTGGAACCGCAAGCGTCTGGGCGTGACAGCAGCCTTGCTGGCCGCCAGCCAGGGCGGCATCGACAAGCTGGAAGCGGTGGCCGAGTATCAGCCCGAAATCCAGGGCTTTGAAGTGGCCTTGCGGGTGAAGGGGCGCGATGAGGTGGAAGCGCGCGTGCCTTGGCTGGTGGTGCCGGATGTGGCGCCGGACCGCGACGCCGCTTGGCGCGACTTGGCCGATTGTCTGCGTGAGGCCGGCATGCCGTTGTCGCAAAGCGTGGCGCGTTTGCACTGATGGCCACGCCAGCAGCAGAAAAGGGGCCTTGCAGCCCCTTTTTCTATTGCGGCTTGAAACCAAGCGCTGATTTTGCTTGGCGCCGCTCTTCGCATTTTGAGCCTTGGGCGGCGCTGCACTCCTTTGTTGCTGTTGGTGCCCGCTACTTCTGCCAATAGGTTTTGACGTTGACGAATTCGTACAGGCCGAATTCCGACAACTCGCGTCCGTAGCCCGACGCTTTGACGCCGCCAAACGGCAATCTCAGGTCGGAACTGGTGTGGCGGTTGATGAACACGCTGCCGGCTTCAATTTGCCGCGCCAGCGCCCAGGCCCGCTCATTATCGGCGCTGTAGATGCTGGCGCCCAGCCCGAATGGCGTGTCATTTGCCAGGCGGATGGCGTCAGCCTCATCGCTGGCGCGCAGAATGCTGGCGACCGGGCCGAACACTTCCTCGTGATAGACCCGGCAGGCGGCTGTCACGCGATCCAGTACGGTCGCGGGATAGAAAAAGCCGGGCGTCTGCGGCATCTGTCCACCCAAGCGCAGCTTTGCCCCATTATGGCAGGCATCCAGCACTTGGGCGTGCAAGGCTTCCCGGAGGTCGGCGCGAGTCAGCGGCGACAGCGTCGTCGCCGGATCGCGCGGATCGCCGGCGCGCAATTTGGCGGCTTCGGCGCAAAAGGCCTCGACGAAGGCGTCCGCCACTTCCGGCACCACGATCATCCGCTTGGCGGCATTGCAGCTCTGGCCGGCATCGCGAAAACGCGAGTTGGCGGCATCGCGGGCGGCGGCTTCGATATCGGCATCGGCGAGCACGATGAAGGGGTTGCTGCCGCCGAGTTCCAGCACCGTTTTCTTCAGATGCTTGCCGGCCAGCGAGGCGATGATTCTGCCGGTGTGGGTGGAGCCGGTGAAGGCGACGGCATCGCAACGGCGGATGGCGTCCTCCACCAGCTCGGTATCAATCCACGCCATGTCCATCACCGCCAGTCCGGATTGGCGGATGCAGTCCAGCAGCAATTGGCTGCATTGCGGAACCGAGGGCGCCGGCTTGACCAGGCAGGCGTTGCCGGACATCAGCGCGGGAATGGCGAAACGCAGCACTTGCCAGATGGGATAGTTCCACGGCATCACGGCCAGAACCAGTCCGAGCGGCTCGAACGCCACGCCGCTGCGGCTAGCCTGGGTGGGAATCTGCAGTGATTGCAATAGCTCAGGCGCCAATGCCGCGTAGTAACGGATCAATTGCACCGATTTGTCGATTTCGGCCAAACATTCGCCGGTGCGTTTGCCGACTTCCTGGGTGATCAGGTAGGCCAAGGCATCGCGTTGTTGGGCCAGCTGCTCCGCCAAGCGCAGAAGCTGGGCTGCGCGCTGTTCTACCGTCAACGCGGCCCAACAGTCTTGTGCTGCGCTCAATTGTTTCAGCGCCAGGTCAAGCTCGTGGGCGTGCCAAGTGGGGCGGGTGTAGCAGACCTCCCCGGTGGCGGGGTTGCAACTGGTAAAGGCATTCATTGTGGTGTGATCAGGAAAAATTGGTATATGTAATGATGGTTTATCGAACGAAAAGTTATAGCTTACAAAAGCTAAACTTTTAATTATATATTTTAACTGGTTTAAAGAGTCTGACAGTTATGCCAGATTCGGGACTTGACTACTCGCTTTACAGTACCACCTGCCGAAGCAAAATCAAAATAGGAGGCTATGGTGGGAACTTTTTATGCATTGCAACTGGATGGCTTGACTCTGGAACAAGTGGTGGACCAAAAGACTGAGAAAGATTTGATGTCGTTTCGACACAGAGTTTTCAGAGAGAGTTTGGGGTGGTTGCCCGTAGCGCCGAATGGGTCAGATCGGGATGAGTATGATGTCGTTTCCAATAATCTGGCGATATGCCAATCAAAAGATGTAGTTGGTTCTTTGAGGTTCACGCCGGGAACGCAAGACTATATGCTGGAAAAGGATTTTTCTCGTTTGCTAAGTAGCAGAGAGACGATCCGGAAAGGAGGAAATAGTGCAGAAATTTCGCGATTTGCAGTGGATCCGACCCTGAGTCCACAACTTCGAGGCTCTGCAGCCCAGTTGCTATATCTCGGATTATGGCAATGGGCGGAATGGAATAATTTGCGCTGGATGTATTTTGTTGTGGTGCCCAGCATGTACCGGCGGTTGGTATCGCTAGGCCTACCGGTTCGTCCACTTGGGGTGCCCCGGCCATTGGATGGTGGCGTGATGTCCATGGCGGGTTATTTCGATTGGCATGCTGTGAACATGGAGGCTATTCACTCGTTGCGCTTGAATGTTGCATTGCCAGATGCATGCCCAAAACGATGGCGTGAGTACGATTATTCGCATTAAGTTTGCGAATTACGTTGGCTACGTGGAATTTCACGGTCCGCTCGCTGATATCTAGGATGGTGGCGATTTCCCAATTGGTTTTGCCGCGGCTCATCCAATGGAAGATGTCATATTCGCGTTGTGACAGCGGCATGCTGCTGGGGGAGGCTGGTGGCAGGTTGGCGATACGGATGGCTGCCTGATGCAAGTGTGGGGTCAGGCAATTCAGCATGGCCACCAAGGCTGCATTGCGGCCAGGCTCGCGGCCTGCTAGTGAAAGGATACTGCCAACATTGTTACGTTCCGATGCCGCGCTGAAGGTAACACCGCAGCCCATGCCATTCGCTGTGGCCTCAGCGATGAAGCGTTTTTCATCGACATCTTTGGCGCGGCTGAAGCGTTCCTCCCACATGACGGGCCCTTGTCCGACATGGATTCGCATAATCGGATCGTGCTGGGCATAGTTTTCCTTCATATATTGCTCCAGCCATTGGGTTGGGTAGCTTACATTCAGGACGCGCTCAAGGCGTTGGATCTGATTTTGGTGGTTGAGCCTGCCAAGGGCGAGAACAATCCGGTCAGATGGCGCTTGCGCCAGGATGACATCCAGAAAAACTTTGAGTTCGCTTTCGGTCTCGATGTGTCCCGCCATGTGGATCCATTCCAACAGCGTCCACTGTTGAGAAGTGGTCAGGCCGGCAGGAAGGGGTCTTGCATTGATGGTTTTCGAGATCGCCATGAACAGGTCTTCCTTGATTTTGTGAGGGCGCACGGTAAATAGTAGCCTACATGCTTTCTGCATGTAAGAACCTTGGCGCAAAAACCATGTGGATTGTTGTTTTTCCGTCCGTCAGTATACCAAATTTGTCCTTCTGCTGATCCTAGGAAAAATACTGATAAATCACAGCTTTGTTTGTCATTGGCAAGACCTTTACAATATGTAACCGCTTTATTGCTGATAAATTCTTGACATTCTCTATTTTTCAGGTGGCAATTTATGCCATGTGGGAAGTTTGAGGGCACCCACAGGCCATCGCTTGCGCTATACAAGCTCGATTGGGAATCTGGCACGGTTTGTCGCATCAAAGCCTCAGAACGAAGGCATAAATTGTAAGCAAAAGCTAATAAATTCTGGCAAGCAAACGCTTAAAAGCGCATAATTGCTTCGCATAAAAAATAAACATGACTGGCCTCGTCACCTCGGCGATAAGGGCTGGCAGGCAGTTGGGGAAGTGTGGGTTCTGTAGTGAATGAGGCTGGTGACGTGATGACCATTTTTTAGAAGAATCTTCAATATCATGCGGGAGTGGTGTAATCTTTTTTAAGTATTTACATTCAATCCCGTGAACGGCGGTGTTCGCCCCATGGTCCTAGTCGTTCAAGACCCGTGCGCAACATGCCAGTTCAGGAATCGCCTCGCCTATGGATACCTTAAAAGCTCTAATGGTCTTCATGACCACTGCTGAAAACGGCAGTTTTTCGGATGCGGCCCGCAAGCTCGGCGTGTCGCCGGCTGCCATCAGCCAGAGTATCGCCAGACTGGAACAGGAGCTGGAAGTGCGCCTGTTCAACCGCACCACGCGCCAGTTGACGCTGACCGAGGATGGTCGCCGTTTTTACGCGCAGTGCCGTGGTCCGGTCAATAATCTGGATTCTGCCATCAACCAACTGAAGGCGAGCCGCGATGAGCCGGCCGGGCATCTGCGCGTCAGCATGCCCAACTCCTTTGGCCGACGCTTCATTCTGCCCATCATGGGCGAGTTCTGCGAGCGCTATCCCAAGGTTCGCGTTTTCTTCGGCCTGGACGACCACTTCAGTGACCTGATCGAGGACGGCTACGATGTGGGCGTGCGCACCGGCATGATGCCGGACAGCCGGATGGTGGCGCGCAATCTGTCGCAGATGCCGCTGTATGTGGTGGCGTCGCCGGCCTATTGGGACCGCTATGGCCGGCCGACCACGCCGGAGGAATTGGGCAATCATGACTGCATCAACTTCCAGTTCCCGACGTCCGGCCGCTTGTTCAAATGGGAGTTCGACCGCAAGGGCGAGCGCATCCCGGTTGAGGTGAACGGCACTTATACTCTGAACGACATGGAGGCGGTGGCCGAGCTGGCCAGGCTGGGCATGGGGGTGGCGCAATTGCCGGGCCACGAGGTGGTGCATCTGATCCGCAATGGCGAACTGGAACCGGTGCTGACCGACATGGTGTCGCTGGAGCGGTCGATCTACATCTGCTTCCCGCATCGCGACCATATCGCGCCGCGTACCCGCGTATTCGTCGATTTCGTGGTGGAGAAGCTGGCGGATCATCCGGACATCATGGCCGACCTGCCGGGATTGGACCTGAGCGCCAAGCGCAGCGCGGTGCAACAAAGCATAGGCATCGTCTGATCGATTGCGTCTTGCCATGAAAAAGGCCGGCATTGCCGGCTTTTTTCATGCGCTCAAGGGTTCGTCTGTTCCAAACTCTCCCACAACCCTATTGCGGCCGGCCTGTTTGGCGGCATACAGCCGCATGTCGGCGCGATGAATCAGGCTATCCGGGGTGTCGTCTTCCTGCAGCGTGGCGACGCCTATGCTGGCGGTGACGGCGGACACCGGGGCGAAATCGGTTTCCTGCAACAGCCGGCCAATGTCGGCCGCCAGCTGCAACGCGCCCAGTTGCCCGGTTTCGGGGCAGACGACGATGAACTCCTCCCCGCCCCAGCGCGCCACCGTGTCGAGCTGGCGAGCGCGTGTTTGCAGGACTTTGGCAAAGCGATGCAGCACCGCGTCGCCAACCTGGTGGCCATGGTTGTCATTGATGCACTTGAAGTGATCAATATCGATCAATAGCACGGAAAAGGGGCGGTTGGAGCGGAAGCTGCGTTCGGTTTCGCGCTGCAACATCTGGTTGGCGCGGCGGCGGTTGGCCAGATTGGTGATGTCGTCACGCTCGGCCTGCCGCCGCAGCACCTTGAGCAGACCGCGCGCTTCGCGCAGGCGGCGGATGGCGAATACCGTCATGGACACCGCCAGCGAGAAGCCGACCAGCATCACCTCATCCAGCGGGGTATCGGGATGGTTGTGGAACCAATCATCCAGCTTGTCGAAGAGTTCGAAATAAACGAACAGCGCAAAGCACGCCAGGTTGAACGCGGCAATCCAGGCCAGCTCTATCCAAATCCGCCGTTCTTTGTATGGCCAGTATTTCATGATGCCCCATCTTCGGCAGGTCTAGCTTCTTGCTAGCCCATGGCGAAGAGCGGGGCAAGCCGCGGCGCGTCAAGCCGCCATCAGCCGCGACAGCGGCGTTTCGCTCCAGTCTATGCTGTCCAGCAGATTCTTGACGATCAGGCCTAGCTCGGTGTCGCCCTCGATGCGCAGCTTGCGGTTGAAGAACAGCGTGTCCGGGTCTTCCTCGCGCAGCAGCATGCGGGCGAAGTCGGCGCAGTTTGCCGCCAGTGTCAGGTCCGCTGGGCCGTTGGCGGCGGAAAACCGGCTGTCGGACGCGGCGAGGGTCAGGGTGAGTCCGGCGTCCTCCAGCCGAATCTCGAAGCGCTTGCCGGCCAGCAGCGCCATGTCGACGGGCAAAACGCCGCGCTTGGCCAACTGGTTCAGCGTGGTCGCCAACAACTGGCTGGGCGGCGTGGCCGGCAGCCGAGACAGCAGGCCGGCCACGGCGGAAGGCAGCGTCAGGTCAGGAATGCGCATGTTGTTTCTCCAATGGGCGGATGCCGGCCTGGCCGCGCCAATAGCCGTCCACCAGTTCGCCGGGCGCTTGGCCGGCCAGTGTCGGCAAGAGGGTGTCGATGGGTTCCGGCTGCCGCAGCAGCTGGGCGAAGGCCCGCACCACCGCGTCGGTGCCTTGCGATTGCGGACTGATGCGGACGCGCCGCACGCCGATGTCGTGCATGTCCCGCAAGTGCGGCAGCAAGGCCTGGCAGCCGTCGGACAGGGTCTGGGTGCCGTTGATGGCGAGGAAGCCCTGACGGTCGCGCGTGCTCAGCGTCAAGCCGTCTGGATGCTCCAGGCAGCGGAACTGGCAGTCGTCCTTGTTCAAGTTGTAGTGGCGGGCGGTGAAGCAGCGCGACGACAGCGCCAGCGGCAGGCGGCCCCAGGCGAAAACCTCGGTCTCCATGCTGAGTTGCTGACGATGCGCTTCCGCCAGCACACCGGCCAGCGTGTCGCGGCTCATCTCCACCGGCGGTAGCCAGCGGTAGGCGCCCAGCATTTCCATCACCGCCAGCGTGTCGGCGTTGTAGATGTTGAGATGCGGACCGGCGACGAAGGGCAGGCGTTTTTCGCGCGCCAGGCTGGCCGCGCCCAGGTCATTGGCCTCGATCGCCAGCTCGCCGTTCTCCACCAGTTTGCGCACGCGCTTGATATCGGATTCGCTCTCGATCAGGGCCTGGCAGCTGAGCACGACTTCGCGGCCGGTGGCGGCCAGGTCGGCGGCCAGCGCAATCCAGTCCTGGCCGCGCATCTGCTGGCGGCGGCCGCAGACCACTTCACCCAGATAAATGGTGTCGAGCGGCCAGCCGGCCGCCTCGGCGTAGAAACGCAGGATGTCGTCGCGGCTCCAGAAAAACAGCACCGGGCCGAGCGAGAGCTTCAATGGGATGGCGTTCATGCGGGACTCCTCGCGCTTATTTCCACGGGCGGTTGTAGGCGCCCAGCGTTTGCTGGCAGCCTTCCGCCACCTTGTTCAGCGCCTGCTGCCATGCCGCCTGCACCATGAAACGCTGCCGTTCGCGGCCGGCGGCGTCCAGCGCCTGGCGCAGTACGCGGGTGACCTGGGCGACATAGGCCGGGCTGCGCTGGCGGCCCTCCACCTTGATGGCGGCCACGCCTATCTCCAGCAGCTGCGGCAGCATCGGCAGCACGTTCAGGCTGGTGGGCTCTTCCAGCGCGTAATAGGTGTCGTCGTTCACTTCAAAGCGGCCCTTGCACAGCGTGGGGTAGCCCGCGGGTTGGTCCTTGGCGTAGCGGTCGATCAGGATGCCGCCCAGCCGGGCATCGAGGTGGTTCGGTCCCTGCTGCCATTGCACGAACTTGGCCGGCGAACACACGCCATGGCTGTTCGGCGATTCGCCGGTGGCGTAGCTGGACAGCAGGCAACGGCCTTCCACCATCACGCAGAGGCTGCCGAAGCCGAAGACCTCTATCTCCACCGGACTGTGTTCGATCACCTGCCGCACTTGCTCCAGCGTCAGCACGCGTGGCAGCACGGCGCGCTGGATGCCGAACAGCTCATGCGCCAGCCGCAGCGCCTCGCGATTGGTGGCGGAGCCTTGCACCGACAGGTGCAGCCGCAGATCCGGATGGCGGCTGCGGGCGTAGGCCAAAAGGCCCAGGTCGGCCAGGATCACGGCGTCCACGCCCAGGTCGGCGGCTTGGTCCACCGCGCGCTGCCAGCGGGCGATGTCGCCGCCCTGGGCGTAGGTGTTGATGGCCAGCAGGGTCTTGCGGCCGCGGTCTCGCGCGTAGCGGATGCCGATGCGGGCGGTGTGTTCGTCGAAGTTGAGCCCGGCGAAATTGCGGGCGTTGGTATCGTTCTTCAGGCCGAAATAGACGGTGTCGGCGCCGTTGTCGACGGCGGCCTTGAGCGCGGGCAGGCTGCCCGCCGGGCACACCAGTTCCGGCAGATGCTGTCTGGCTGGCATGGAAAGTCACAGATAGGGGAAATGCGGCGACAGTAGCAGATGCCGCCTGGCCAGCCCTTGCTTTGGGTCAAGCGCGGCAGTCACTTGGCCGGCGGCGGGACGACGTTCAGGACGGTGGGCGCGCTCAGGCGCAGCGTGTTCTCATCGCCTTGGCTGTCGGTCCATTGCATATAGACCGTGATGGTGTTGTCTTTTTCTTCGCGCCGGCAGCGGAAGCGGGACAGCGCGCCGTTGCCGCGAAACGCGGCATAGTCGGCTTGGGCGCAATCGACGAGCGCGCCGTTATGCCGCTGCTCCAGCACCGCCTGGGCCAGATTGGTGGCGGTGTTGTAGTCGTTGGCGGCCATCTGGCTATGCAGCAGCTCGGTTTGCAGCCGCAGCAGGCCGAGCACGCCAACCGCCAGCACCAGCAGGCTGATCATCATTTCCAGCAGGGTAAACCCGGTTTGGCGTCTCATGAGCCGACTCCGCTGTCCATCCAGCTGTAGGGCAGCGCCGTCAGCGTTTTTTTCGCGCCGTTGTTGCTGCCCTGGCCGGGATCGACGCCGGGTTTGAAGCTGTCGGGCAGGCTGCTCAGGTCTATGGTGGTGCTGCCGCCCCAGTTGTGGCGCAGGCCGGCATCGTTGCTCTGTCGGGCCGCGCTGATATAGCCGTGGATGGTGGTGCTGCCACCGGAGATCAGCATATTGCCGGCCCAGACATTGCCGTATGCCTGGGTGGATGCCCCCAGCGTGATGTTGCCGCCGCGGAATTTTCCGTTGCGGTAGCCGCCGGCCAGCAGCACGGCATGGCCGATGGGGCGGCCCTTGAATATGCCGCCTGGACAGTAATCGAGCGGATAGCTGTTGGGAAAATCGCTGTTGCGGCAGATGCCGATCTGGCCGGCGTAGTTGACGGCGTAGCTGACGTGCTGGCCGCTGGTGACGATATTGCCGGTGGCGATGAAGGTGTTGTGGTAGACGCCGCTGCCGATTTCCAGGTCGCCGTCGAACCACAGCACGCCGGGGGCCATGGTGGTGCCGTTGATTTTCCAGCGGCCGGGCGCGCTGCCGGCGAAGCAATCGCTGGTGTTGGGATCGTAGCCTTTGCAGATCAGGTAGCTGGGGTTGCCGGCCAGGCAGCGGCCGGAGGCATCCAGCTCGCGGCATAAATGATTGGGTTGCTGGCTGTCGGTGGCGATGCCCAGCCGGTAGCTGCCGTCCGGGATGCCATGTATCTGGCGCACGGTGACCAAGACGCGGCCCTTGTCGTCGTATTCGAAGCGGTAGTGGGCTTCATGCCGGAAGTCGTAGGCGTCGATGCGCGGCCGGGTCACTTGCAGCGGCGGCACCGGCTGCAGCTTGAGCTGCAGCTTGGGGTCGACCTGGATGCTGATATCGCGGTTATTGGTGTTGTAACCTAAGCGGCCGGCGATGGCGCCGGATATCGGGGCGCCCCAGCCCTGGATGGTCAGATCGCCCAGCGCCTTCAGGCTGGCCATGCCACCAAACTGCTGGATGTCTACCTTGCCTTCGGTCTCCAGCGCGCCAAGCGGAGCGCCGCCGGTATTGATGAGGACGTTGCCCTTCACCTGCGCCTGCTTGACGGCGGTTTGGCCGCCCGGGCTGTTCAGGAAATCCGCGTTGCCGTTCACGCGCGCCAATTGCTCGACCATGGCGCTGCCCGTCAACGTCAGCTTGCCCATGGCCTTGACCGTTTGGTAACGGCCGTTGGACAGCTCAAGATTGCCGTTGGAGTGCAGCGTGTTGATGGTCTGGTTGCCGCGGACGATGATGTCGCCGGTGCTCTGCAGCGTGTCGATGTTGTCCACGCTGCCGTCCAGCGTGACCGCGCCGTCGACGGTCATGTCGACCGGCTTGTCGCTGATCATCTTGATCGCGCCGCTCAGGTTGAGGTCGCCGACAATCGTGAGCGCGCTCCGCGGCGGGTCCTCGTCGGCGCCTTGCATGAAAATCCGCTGCACCCGAACCTGATGCCCGTCGTAAACACCGATGCTCTCCAAGCGCAGCCGGTTGGCGCCAAGGTCGGTCATTTTGAGTTGGTAGTGCGTGCTGCTCGGCAGCGGCAAGCCCTGGCTCAGCGCGCTTTGCCCGGCGAGCAGTCCCTCTTCGGCGTAGTTCAAGGCTTGATGGTAGCGCTGCTGGTTTTGCGCGTTGGCATGCGCCAGCACCAGTTGGCGCGAACCGGCCAGCAGCACCAGGCTGGCCAGCGCCAGCAGCGTCAATGCCATGAACAGCGTGGCCAGGCCGCGTTGTTTTGCCTGGCCGCTCATCGGACGCTCACCGTCGGCTGATTACGCAGCGTGACGCTGGTGTGGATGTCCAGCTTCTCCTCGCCGGCGCTGCCGGCAGCGTGCGCCGCCACGTCCAGGGCAATGGCATGGGTGCCATCGGCGGAGAATCGCAGCGAGTCGATGACGCCGATATCGGTCTTGCTCAGATCGTCCCACAGCGCGTCTGCCGCGTTGCAACTCCAGCCTGTCTGATCGATGGTCAGGCGCTGGATGCGGCCATTGCCACTCAGGCGGAAGGCGAAGAAGCGCTTGCCGTCATTGTTTTGCGGCGGCGGCGCGTCGTAGGCGTAGCGCAAACAGCGGCCCCCCTGTTCGATGAACAGCTGGCGGTAGGGATTGCTCTGCGCATCGCCGTTGCCGTTCCAGTAGCCGGCGCGGCGCAGCTCCATCGCCATCAGCGATAGCGAGGCGTCCAGCATCGCGCCCAATTGGACTTGGCGGCGGTCATGCGCCTGGCCGCCCAACAGGTTGACCAGCAGGCTGGACATCGCCAGCAGCAGCAACAGGCCTATGGTCATGCCCACCAGCAGCTCCAGCAGGCTGATGCCGCGCATCGCTTTCATGGACACCGCACGGCTCCGTTTTGGATCAGCCCGGTGGACAGCAGCTGCAGCTCTGCCGGTTGGCAGGCCGCGCGTCGCAGTTGCAGCTTGATTTCGTGCTGCAGCGGGCCGTCGGCGTCTTGCGGCATGCCGCGCAGCGGCGAAAACGCCAGTTGCAGCGGCAGGGCTTTGCCCGGCGCGCTCAGGGCGATGCCTGCATGCTGTTCGCTGCTTATGCAGCGCAAGTCGCGGCTGGTGTCGCAGCCATTGGCGATCTTTTGTTCGGACACCCGCATCAACCAGCCGTCTTTCTGCTGGCTGAACTCCACCCACACCAGCCTCTGGCGGGTGGTGGCAAGCTTGCGCGCCAGTTCCAGGCTCTGGTGGATATCGTCCTGCGCGCCCTGCAATTGCTGCCGGGCGATCCACGGGCCTATGGCCGGCAGCGCCAGCGACAGCAAGATCGCCAGCAGCGTCAGCGTGACGAGCAGTTCGATCAGGGTGACGCCGCGCCAACGGGCTTTCATCGCCGGCCCCAGCAGGGCAAGGGCTCCAGCGTGACGGTGTGCTGCCGCTGGGTCAGCGTAATGGTCCGGCATTCGGCGTCGGCGGACTGGGCCCCGCCGGCAACCGCGATGGCGCGGATAAAGTAACTGGAGGCGGCATCCGCGTTGTTTGGCACGCCGGTTTCCAGCCGGTAATAACCCTGGGCGCTGGTGCCGCCGGCAAACGGCGTTTTCAGCTTCTCAAGGGAATCGGCGTAATTCTGGTTGAAGCCGCGATAGCGCAACTGCGCCTGCTGCAGCTGATGCAGCGCGTCCAGCGCGTCGCTGCGGCGGCTGCGCTGCATATAGCCCTGGTAGCTGGGAATGGCGAAACCGAGAATCAGCGCGGCCAGCGTCAGCACGATCAACAGCTCGATCAGCGAGAAGCCGCGCGTCTGTTTCAGCAAGCATGGGGAATGGGTCATCTGGCCACAGGCTCCGACATCAATGGCTTGGGGCAGGCGGGAACATGCGCACTGGCGCGATGGGGCATGGACGGCGCGGCCGCCGTCCCTACCTGTTTCCTAGAAGTTTGAAACCGGACAGTCAAGATCGCCGGAGGCTTTACAGCAGCGGCAGCACCATCTTGGTCTTGGCCACCAGCAGGATGTAGGCGACCACCGCCAACGCGGCGAAGAAGGCCAGACGCCGGCTCTTGGGCGTGGCGCCGCGCAGCGCGATGGTGCCGAGCGCCACATAGGCGACGAGGCCGATGATCTTGGCCAGCAGCCAGGGGCTGTGCAGGATGGGCCAGCCGCCCATCACCACCAGCGCAATCGCGCAGCCCAGCAGCAGCGTGTCGATGACATGCGGCGCGATGCGCAGCGGCTTGTTTTGCAGCAGATGGCCGCGGCCTCCCATCACCAGCGCGCCGCGCGCGGCGAACAGCAGGATGGACAGGATGGCGAAGCCCATATGGGCATGCTTGACGATCAGATACGGATACATGGCGGGTACGGGCTGGGAAGGCGCTGCGCGCCGATGCCGGCCATGGTACACGGGGAGGGCGGCGTTTTGTAGCGCGCCATGCGTGGCGCGAGCGCAGAGAGGGGATTGGCACGGATTGATTCATTGCGCATATGGTATGTCATTGGTATTAGTGGGTGTTGATCAATATCAATCCTGGCGGCGCGCGGCACTGGCCTTGCGATGCCTGGCGCAATGCTACAATCCGGCCATATCCGCATCCGGGCGCGCGCCAACTCCATGCTGTTCCTCTATCAATCCAATCGCCTCGAGCAACTGGGCGAACTGTTCCGCGGCATGACCCAGGCCATGCCGCTGGCCGACCCGTTCGCCGCCGAAACGGTCATCGTGCAAAGCCGCGGCATGGGGCGCTGGATCACCCTGGACCTGGCGCGCCAGGCCGGCGTGGCCGCCAACATCGACTTTGTGCTGCCGGCCGCCTTCGCTTGGCGGCTGATGCAGAAAGTCATGCCGGAACTGCCGAAGAAATCCGCTTTCGTGCCGGAAGTGCTGGCCTGGCGCTTGCTGGCGCTGTTGCCGACGCTGCAGGGCGAGCCGTTCGGCCCGGTGCGGCATTATCTGGAGGGCGGCGAGCGCGCGGCCTTTGAATTGGCCGGCAAGATCGCCGACATCTTCGACCAATACCTGGTGTTCCGTCCGGACTGGATACGCGCCTGGGAAGGCGGCGAGCTGTTGGGCCTGGGCGAGGACGAGGCCTGGCAGGCGGCTTTGTGGCGGCGGCTGGCCGAGAGCGACCCGGGCCGCCACCGGGTGCGCATGCTGGACCAGTTCTTCGCCGAACTGAAACCCGGGCATCTGCCGCCGCGCGTCACCTTGTTCGGCATCGCCAGCCTGGCGCCGATGTATCTGGCCCTGGTCAAGCGCTTGTCCGAGCTGACCGATGTCTGCCTGTTCACGCTGAACCCGTGCGAGGCTTACTGGGGCGACATCGTCGATGCCCGGCGCAAGCTGAAGCTGAGGCAAGCCGGCGACCTGTTCGCCACCGAAGGCCATCCGCTGCTGGCGTCCCTGGGCAAGCAGGGGCGCGATTTCTTCGAACTCATCGCCGAGGACGCTGAGCTGGACGCGCGGCCGCTGTTCGCCGCGCCCAAGGGCGCTAGCCTGCTCGCCCGCTTGCAGCGCGACATTCTGCAGCTGAACGATCCGGCGCAAGACCCGCAGCCATTCGACCCGGCCGATGGCTCGGTGGAGGCGCACGCTTGCCACGGACCGATGCGCGAGCTGGAAGTGCTGAAAGACCGGCTGTTGGCGATGTTCGCCGACGATCCCGCGCTCAGCCCGGCCGACGTGGCGGTGCTGACGCCGGACATCAATGCCTATGCGCCGTATATCGACGCGGTGTTCGGCCGCCGCGACGACGCGCCCAACATTCCGTACAGCATCGCCGACCGCCGCGTCGAGCGCGAGCAGCCGCTGTTGTCCACCTTTGCCGCGGTGCTGAAGCTGGCGGATTCGCGCTTCGCCGCCGACGCGGTGCTGGCGCTGCTGGATTGCCCGGCCTTGCTGGCGCGCTTCGATCTGGCCGACGCCGACCTCGGCTTCATCCAGGACTGGGTGCGCGATGCCGGCATCCGCTGGGGACGCGATGCCGCGCACAAGGCGGCGTTGGGCCTGCCGGCCGAGCCGATGTACACCTGGCGCTGGGGGCTGGACCGTCTGCTGCTGGGCACCGTGCTGCCGCCAGCCTTGGCCGGCGACGAAGCGGGGCTGTTCGCCGGTCTGCTGCCGTACACCGCGGCCCAGGGCCAGCTGGGCGAGACGCTGGCGCGTTTCGCCAATTTCTACGATGCGTTGGATGCGCTGGCGCGCGAGTGGTCCGTTCCCGCCGCGCCGCAGCAATGGGCGCAGCGCTTCCATTGGGCCTGCGACGCGCTGTTTGCGGCGGACGGCGATGACGAAGCCGCGCTGGAACTGCTGCGCGCCGCCTTCGCCGAGTTGGCCGAAGACGCCGATCTGGCCGGTTTCGAGCAGCCGGTAGAGTTGGCGGTGGTCCGCGACTGGCTGCTGCGCCAGCTGTCCTTGTCGTCGGCGCAGGGCTTCCTGTCCGGCGGCGTGACCTTCTGCGCCATGGTGCCGATGCGCTCCATCCCGTTCCAGGTGCTGTGCCTGATCGGCATGAACGACGGCGCCTACCCGCGCGACGAGCGGCCGGTCAGCTTCGATCTGGTGGCGCGCCATCCGCGGCGCGGCGACCGTTCGCGCCGCTTCGACGACCGTTATCTGTTTCTGGAAGCCATCCTGTCGGCGCGCAGCCGCTTGTATCTGTCTTATGTCGGGCAGTCGGCGCGCAGCGGCGAACCGTTGCCGCCGTCGCCCTTGCTGTCCGAGCTGTTCGATACCCTGTCCGCGATGTGCGGCGAGGATATGGCGGCCAAGCTGACTTTGCGCCATCCGCTGCAGCCGTTCGCGCCGCAATCGTTTGATGGCGCCGATGCCCGGCAGGCCAGCTTCGAACCGGCCTTCGCCGCCGCGCTGGCAGCGCCGCCGGCCGAACCCAGGCCATTTGTCGCGGCGATGCCGGATCAGCCGGCGGCGACGCTGGTCAATCTGCACGATTTCATCCGTTTCTGGCAGAACCCGGCCCGCGCTTGGCTGGGGGATCAGCTGGCGATACGCGTAGGGCGAGGCGACGAGGCGCAACCATCGCGCGAGCCGTTTGCGATGGAGCGCGACGCCAGCCAGACGCTGCGCCGCCAACTGGTGGAGGCCATGCTGCACCGCAAGCCGTCCGTCCCGGTGCGCCAGCGGGTGGCCGCCGCCGGGTTGTTGCCCTGCGGCGAGCTCGGCCAGGCCTGGCTGCAGGAAGAGGGCCGCGCCAGCGTGCGCCTGGCCGGCCGCTTGCCGCGCGCGCTGGCCAGCGAGACGCTGCCGCCGCAGCCGGTGCATCTGGAGATCGGCGGTTTCACGCTGGTGGGCGAGCTGTACGGCTTGCGGCCGGAGGGGCGGCTGAGCTTCATCGTCGGCAAGCTGAACGCCGCGCAGCGCATCGAGCTGTGGCTCAGCCATCTGATCCTGTGCGCGGCCCGGCCGGCCGGCATCGCCTGCCACAGCGCCTGCTACGACGACGCCGGCAGCACGCTGCTGCACGACGAAATCGATGCCGCCGGATTGCTGGCTCCATGGCTGGCGCGCTGGCGGCAGGGCCAGGCTCAGCCTTTGCCATTCTTTGGCCGCACCAGCTGGGCCTATGCCGAAGCGCTGGCCAAGAACCCAGAGAATCAGGAGAAAGCCTTGTCCGCCGCCTGGCAAAAATGGGAGCCGAATTTCATCCTGGGCGATGGCATGGCGCAGAAGGATGAGCCGGCCATCGCCCTTGCCTTCCGCCACCAATCGCCGCTGGACGACCCGCTGTTCGCCCAACTGGCGCAGACGCTGTTGCTGCCGCTGGCGGAGCGTTTGCAGGGAGGCGAAGCATGAGCGCGCGTCAAGCTCAGGCGCTGGACGCGCTGCATTGCCCCTTGGCGGGCGTCAATCTGATCGAGGCCTCGGCCGGCACCGGCAAGACCTGGACCATCGCGGCCTTGTTCGCCCGGTTGTTGTTGGAGGAGCGCGCCGGCGCGCCGCCGCCCACCGTGGACCAACTGCTGGTGGTGACGTATACCAAGGCCGCCACCGCCGAGCTGCGCGAGCGGCTGCGCAGGCGGCTGGCCGAGATGCTGGCCGTGCTGGAAGGCAAGGCCGATGGCGACGACTTTCTGCAGGCGTTGGCGGCGCGCTTTCCCGCAGGGCCGGCGCGCGAGCAGGCGCGGCAGCGCTTGATCGCCGCCGTCACCGGCTTCGACGCCGCCGCCATCTACACCATCCACGGGTTCTGCCAACGCGTGCTGACCGATGCCGCCTTCGAGAGCGGCCAGACCTTCCAGGCTGAGCTGGTGGAGGACGACGCGGCGCGGCTGGCGGAAATCGTCGACGATTTCTGGCGCCGCCGCATCATCGCCGAACCGCTGCTGGCCCAGGTGCTGGTGGAGCAGGGGGCCACGCCGGATGCCTGGCTGGCGGAAATCCGCCCGTATCTGTCCAAGCCCTACCTCAAGCTGCGCGCGCCGGACTCGGCCCGTCTGGATACGGCGCGACGGCTGGCGGAGGAACGCTGGCAAGCGCTGGCGGCCGACCCGGCGCGAGTGGAGGAGGGTTTGGCGCTTTTCCTCGCCCACCCCGGCTTCAAGGCCAATATCTACCGTCCCGATACCATGCAGCGCATCGCGGAGACCTTGCGCGGCTGGCTGGCGCTGCCGGACAACCTGCCGGAGCTGGACAGCGACAGCCGCAAGCTGCTGGAAAAGCTGCTGCCGGAATCGCTGGCCAAGGGCATGAAAAAGGGCGGCGAGCCGCCGGCCCATCCGCTGTTCGAACAGGTCGAGGCCTGGCTGGCCGCCTGGGGGCGGTATATGGAGCAGGTCGCCAACTCGCTGGCCGGACTGAAGCTGGAGCTGATCGCCTGGGCCAACGAGGAATTGGCGCGGCGGCGCGGCGCGGAACGCAGCCGCAGCTTTGACGATCTGCTGACCGATCTGGGCGCGGCGCTGGACCATCCGGAAACCGGCGCGCTGTTGGCGGCCCAGGTGGCCAGCGGCTTTGCCGTGGCACTGATCGACGAGTTCCAGGATACCGATCCCACCCAATACCGCATCTTCCGCCGCTGTTTCGTCGAGCAAGGGCGTCCGGTGTTTCTGGTGGGCGACCCCAAGCAGGCGATCTATAGCTTCCGCGGCGCGGACATCTTCGCCTATCTCACCGCCCGCCACGACGCCGAGCGCCACTACACGCTGGACACCAACCGCCGCTCCGACGCGCCGCTGGTCGAAACCGTCAACGCGCTGTTCGGCCGCGAGCTGCCTTTCCTGCTCGATGGCATCGCCTATCAGCCGGTGGCGGCGCAGCCGTCCTCGGGCGCTTATCTGGACGTGGACGACGACCGCGCGGCTTTCAATGCGCAGTGGCTGCAAGCCGGCGACAAGGCCTTGAGCAAGGAAGCGGCGGAAGCGGCGGCCGCCGAGGCGTGCGCCAATGAGATCGCGCGTTTGCTGTCCTTGGCGCTGGAAGATCGCGCCGCCATCGTCAAGGGCGAGGCGAGGCGGCCCCTGGCGGGCGGCGATATCGCGGTGCTGGTGGCCACCCACAGCCAGGGCGACCGGGTGCGCACCGAGCTGCGCGCCCGCGGCGTGGCCAGCGTGGCGTTGACCCAGGAGAGCGTGTTCGCCAGCCGCGAGGCGGAAGAGCTGCTTGCCCTGTTGTCGGCCTGGGCGGAGCCGGCGCACGAGGGCCGTCTGCGCCGCGCGCTGGCCACCGAGCTGGCCGGCCTCGATGCCGCCGAGATCAAGGCCGAGCTGGAAGACGAGTCGCGCTGGGAGCTGCAGCTGCTCAAGAACGGCGCTGATCATCAGCTGTGGCGCGAGCGCGGCTTCATGGCGGCCTGGCGTCATTATTTCGGCCGCGAGCGGGTGGCGGAGCGGTTGTTGCCGCTGCCGGACGGCGAGCGTCGCTTGACCAATCTGGGCCATCTGGCCGAGCTGCTGCAGCAGGAGAGCGAAAGCCGCCAAGGCATGGCGCCGCTATTGGCCTGGTTCGCCGGGCGGGTGGCCGATCCGCCGCGCGGCGAGGACGCGGTGCTGCGGCTGGAGAGCGACGCGGCGCTGGTGAAGATCGTCACCGTTCACACCTCCAAGGGGCTGCAGTACCCGGTGGTGTTCTGTCCGTTTTTATGGAATGGCGCGCTGGAGCGGCGCGGCGCCAGCTTCTGGAGCTATCACGATGGCGACCAGCCCTGGCTGGCGCCGGAGGTGGCGGCCGACGAGGGGGTCAAACAGGCGGCGCGCAGCGAGATGCTGGCGGAGAAGCTGCGCCTGTTGTACGTGGCGTTGACGCGCGCCCAGTATCGGCAATACCTGGCCTGGGGCTGGGTGCGCGAGCTGGAAACCGCCGCGCTGTCGTGGCTGTTGCATGCGCCGGGCGCGCGCAGCCTGGCCGAATTGGAGTCGCAGGCGCTGGACGGCGCCCAGGTGGAGGCGCAGCTGCGGGACTTTCTGGATGGCCGCGGCGCGGCGGCGCGCTGGCTCGTCGATGAAGGTCGGCAGACATTGAGCAGCCTGGACGCCGCCGCGCGCCGCTATGCCGCGCGGCCGTTCGAGCGCAAACTGTTCTCGCCATGGAAGATCGCCAGCTTTACCTCGCTGACGCACGACGCCGGCAGCCATCTGGCCGAGGCGCCGGATTACGACCGCTCGGCCAGGCCGGCCGAGTCCGAACCGGCTGCGGAGCCGCAGTTCGATCGCTTCCATTTCCCGCGCGGGGCCAAGGCCGGCGTCTGCCTGCACGAGATCTTCGAGAAGATCAGCTTCGGCGCGGCGGAGCCGGACATCCGCGCGGCGACGGAACAGGCGCTGGCGCGGCATGGCTTTGGCCTGGAATGGCTGGATGCCGGCTGCGACTTGATCCTGGGCACCTTGGGCGCGGAGATCGCGCCCGGCGCGCGGCTGGGCGATGTGGCCGACCACAAGCGGCTGATCGAGCTGGAGTTCACGCTGCCGGTGAAGCGGCTGGATGTGAAGGCGCTGATCGCGGTCTTGCAAAAGCCCGAGCACGGGCTGGCCGAGCCGTTGCGGGCGGCCGCCGGCGCGCTGGATTTCGCCACGGTGCAAGGGTTTTTGAAGGGTTTTGTCGATCTGGTGTGCGAGATCGATGGCCGCTACTACCTGGTGGATTACAAATCCAACCATCTGGGGAACGATTACGACGATTATCGCGTCGACAGCCTGCTGCAGGCGGTGGCGCGCGAACAATACTATCTGCAGTACCTGATTTATCTAGTGGCGCTGCGGCGCTACTTCGCCGCGCGCGGCGCGGATTGGGACGGCCGCTTCGGCGGCGTGCGCTACCTGTTCCTGCGCGGCATGGGACCGGCCGGATGCGGCGTGTGGGCCGACTCGCCGTCCATCGCCCTGCTCGACGCGCTGGATGGCCTGCTGAAGGGAGATCGGTAGTTATACGCAGTGATGACTACCATAGACTGCAACTAAGCTAAGCTAGGGGATAAGGATGGAACTTCATGTTTGAATCTGCCGAAATCGGCCACCGCATAGACAAAGACACGTTTCGCAAGATGATGCCCTCGCTGCGAGAGGCATTGCTCGACGTGCAGTACGACCTGAAAGAACAAGCCAATGTCCCGGTGCTGATCCTGATTCATGGTTTCGACGGCGCCGGCCGCGGCGAAACCATGAACCTGATCAACGAGTGGCTGGACCCGCGGCTGATCCACACGGTGGCGTTTGACAGCCCCAACGACGAGGCGCGCGCCCGGCCGTGGATGTGGCGTTACTGGAACGAGCTGCCGGCCAATGGCCGCATTGGCATGTTCTTCGGCTCGTATTACTCCGATACCTTGTTTGACCGGGTATTCAACCGCAGCGACCGCGACGCGTTCGACCGGCAGATTTTCGACATCCTGCGCTTCGAACGCATGTTGACGCTGGACCGCGCGGTGGTGCTGAAGTTCTGGTTCCATCTGAGCCGAGACAAGCAGAAGCAGCGGCTCAAGCAGCTGGAGCAGGATCCGGCCACCAGCTGGCGCGTCACCAAGACGGACTGGGAGCACTACGAGCGCTACGACAAGATCCGCAAATACGGCGAACACATGCTGCGCCTGACCAATACCGCCTATGCGCCGTGGATCATCATCGACGGCGAGGACGCCAATTACCGCAGCCTGACTGTCGCCAACACCATACTGGAAGCGATCCGCAAGCGCATCGGCCAGACCGTGCTGACCACGGACCATACCGAAGCCCCGCCGCTGCTGGCGCCGATAGACAACAAGCTGGTGCTGGACACCCTGGTGCTGGATCAGAAGCTGGACAAGGACACGTATCAGAAAAAGCTGGATCAGCTGCAGGGCCGGCTCAGCAAGCTGACGCGCGATCCGCGCTTCGCCCGCCATTCGCTGGTGTTGGCGTTCGAGGGCAACGACGCGGCGGGCAAGGGCGGCAGCATCCGCCGCATCACCCAGGCGCTGGATGCGCGGCGTTACCGGGTGGTGCCGGTGGCGGCGCCGACCGAGGAGGAAAAGCTCAAGCCATGGTTATGGCGTTTCTGGCGCCATGTGCCGGGCAAGGGCCGCATCACCATTTTCGACCGCAGTTGGTACGGACGGGTGCTGGTGGAGCGGGTGGAAGGGTTTGCCGCGGAAGCGGACTGGATGCGCGCCTACTATGAAATCAACGATTTTGAGCACCAGTTGACCGAGAACGGCGCCATCGTGCTGAAGTTCTGGCTGGCGATCAGCAAGGACGAACAGCTGGCCCGGTTCAAGGGGCGCGAGGAAACCGGCTTCAAGCGCTTCAAGATCACCGACGAGGATTGGCGCAACCGCGATAAATGGGATCTGTACCGCCAGGCCGTCAGCGACATGGTGGACCGCACCAGCACCAGCAAGGTGCCGTGGACCCTGGTGGAGGCCAATAACAAGTATTTCGCCCGGATCAAGATTCTGACCACCATCTGCGAAGCATTGGAGGCAAGGTTGAGTGAGTAGAGTGCTCTGGTTTTGCCTGATGGGTCTGTTGAGCCAGCCGGTGTGGGCGCAAGTCATCCTGCGCGCCGGCGTGGCCAACGACAGCAGCGAACCGCTGCGCCAGGCAGGGGATGGCGAGTTGCAGCAGGCTTACCGCGAGGCTGTGGCGCTGATCGCGCGACAGAGCGGCATCCGCTTCCAGCTCGACTACTACCCGACGCAGCGTTTGGAGCAACTGTTTGTGATCGGCCGGCTGGATGTGGAGGTCGGCGTCAACCCGTCCTGGCGCACGCTGTCGCCGGTGGCGGGCTTCTATACCATGCCGATAGGCGAGGTGGAGTACCAGCTGTGCCTGCCGCCCGGCAAAGGTCATGTTCAGACTGCGCTGGCCGATATGAAAGGCTGGACGGTGGGCACGCTGGCCGGGCAGCAGTACCCCTTGCTGGAGCCTGCATTCCAGGCGCAGCGGCTGAAGCGCGACGTATCGAGCAACGAGGACGAACTGCTCGACAAACTGCGGCTGGGCCAGGTGCAAGCGGCGGCGCTGGAGCGCGGCCGCGCCTTGTACTGGAACCGACGGGCCGAGGGCAGCCTTTGCCAGTTGTCGGAGTCGGCAGGCAGCCTGCCGGTGATGCTGCGCCTGCATCCGCAGTATCGCGAGCTGCTGCCGAGATTCAATCAGGCCATCCAGACGCTCAACAACCAGGGCAAACTCAAGCCTTTATTCATCCTGCGCGGCCCAGTCGTTCCCTGACTGCGGCGGCATGGCCATTCCCGGATTCATGATGAAATCATTGTCACCCCAGTTGCCTGAGCAACTGGCCGCCTTGTTCTCGCGGCTGTTGCCCGATGTAGACGACACCCTGCTGGCCTTGATCGGCGAGTTGAGCCACGCCAATCAGGCCGGCCATGTCTGTCTGCCGCTGGCGCATCGGGCGGAGCTGAAGGCCTTGCGGGCCAGCCCGCTGGTCGGCGCGCCCGGCGCGTATGCGCCGCTGATCCTGGACGATGCGGGGCGGCTGTATTTTGCCCGCCATTGGCATGATGAAGACCGTTTGGCGGCGGCGCTGATCCGTTTGGCCGAGCCTTTGCCGCTGCCGGACGAGGCCAGGCTGTCGGATTTGCTGGCGCGGCTGTTTCCCGATGCCGGCGATGGCCAGCCGGATCGGCAGAAGCTGGCGGCGGCCCTCGCGGCGCGGCAGCGGCTGATGGTGATTTCCGGCGGGCCGGGCACCGGCAAGACCACCACCGTGGTGCGGCTGCTGGCCTTGCTGGCGGCCTTGTCGCCGCGGCCGCTGGTGATGGCGATGGCGGCGCCGACCGGCAAGGCGGCGGCGCGGCTGTCCGAGTCGGTGCGCGCGGCGCGGGACAGGCTGGACGTGGACGAGGCGGTGAGGCGGCAGCTGCCGGCCAAGGCGGAAACGCTGCACCGTCTGCTGGGCTTGCGTCCCGGCGCGGAGCAGCCGCGCCATCATGGCGGCAATCCGCTGCCGCTGGACCTGCTGGTGGTGGACGAGGCGTCGATGATAGACCTGGCGCTGATGGCGCGCACGGTGGAGGCGCTGCCTTCGCAGGCCCGGCTGATCCTGCTGGGCGATCGCGACCAGCTGTCGTCGGTGGAGGCCGGCGCGGTGCTGGGCGAGCTGTGCGCCCGCATCGGCTATCGCGAGTCCACCCGGCAATGGCTGGGGCGGGTATGCGGCGCCGAGCTGGAAAGCGGCGGCGAGGCTGGGGCATTGACCGATTGCGTCGCCTTGCTGACGCGCAGCCATCGCTTCGGCGCGGCGTCCGGCATCGGCGAGCTGGCCCGCCGGGTCAACGCCGGCGACGGCGCGGCGGCGTTGGATGTGCTGCGCGACGAGGCCTGGGCGGACGTGGCGCTGCGGGATACGGTGGAGGACGCGGCTTTGCTGGCCAGGCGCGAGGGCTATTGGCGCGCCGTGGCGGCAGGCGAGCCGCCGGAGCGGGTGCAAAGCGCCTTCTCCGCTTTCATGCTGCTGGCGGCGGAACGGCGCCAGGTGGCCGAATGCAATCAGCGCATCGAGCGCAAGCTGGAGCGCGATGGCCTCAAACAGCCGGGCCGCGATTGGTATCCGGGTCGGCCCGTCATGATCAGCGAGAACGATTACGGACTCGGGCTGTTCAACGGCGACATCGGCTTTGCGCTGCAGAGCGAAGCAGGCCTGCGCGTACTGTTTCCGGCGGATGATGGCGGCTGGCGGGCCTTTGCCCCGGCGCGCTTGCCGACGCACGAAACGGTGTTCGCGATGACGGTTCACAAAAGCCAGGGTTCGGAGTACGACGAAGTGTGGCTGCAGCTGCCGGAGCAGGTGGGGCCATTGTTGAACCGGGCGCTGTTGTATACCGCCATCACCCGGGCGCGTTCTCGCTTTGCCGTCGCGGGCAGCGAGGCGGTCTGGCTGGCGGGCGCGGCCTCGGCGCCGCGGCGCGATTCCGGCTTGGCGGACCGTTTGCGCTGAGCCAAATGGATGGAATGCAACACTTCGCGTCATTGTGCGAGGAAGAATAGTCAAGCGCCGGTAGACATCCTAAGATGCAGCCTTCCCGAAAAAATGCAGGGGGAGAGTGTTCATGCAGGTGGATGCCGTTCTGGGCTATCTGGATAAGATCAGCCGATTCGATTCCCAACAGTTCACGCCGCTATTCATCGGCACCGAACGCATGGGTTGCGTCAACGCGCAATGGAAGGCGCGCTTGCTGCAGCATGAGTCAGCCCTGTTCGAAGAAAACTACCTTGGCGTCTGTTGCCGGCTGGACGGCAGCTACCGCAGCATCAGCCATGCGCTGGCCTTGGCGGCGCGGCGCTGGCAGCAGGCCGGCTGGCTGAACGGCTGGCGCAACGAAAACTTTACCGCCTTCCGTCAGGACGGCACGCCCTTTTTCGAGCTGGAACGCGCCGCCTTCCGGCCGCTGGGTTTGACCAGCCGCGCGGTTCATATCAACGGCCTGTGCCGCATGGCGGACGGAGAAGTTCGGATGTGGGTAGGCCGGCGCAGCCCGCATAAGGCCGTGGACCCGAACCGGATGGACAATCTGGTTGGCGGCGGCGTGGCGGCCGGCGAGACGCTGGAGCTGGCGCTGGAGCGCGAGGGCTGGGAAGAGGCCGGCATCGCGCGCGAGTCGCTGCAAGGACTCAAGCCATCCTCTCTGCTGCTGGCGCAGCGCCCGGTGCAGCGTGGTCTGCATCGCGAATGGCTGTATGCCTACGATTTGTGGCTGCCGCTGGGGCAGTCGCCCTGTTGTCAGGATGGAGAGGTGGCGGAGCACTTGCTGCTGCAACTGGAGGAGGTGGAGCAGCTGTTGGTGGCTGAGCGCTTCATGATCGATGCAGCCCTGGTCAGCATGGATTGCCTGTGCCGTTTGGGCTATTGGCAGCAAGCCAATCCGGTGGTGGCCGACGCGCTGGCGCGTATTCGGCATGCCATGGGGCAAGATGAGGCGGTGCTAGCCTGAGTCCAGCTTATCGCGCCCCGCCTGCGTGAATGAAAAAGCCCGGCAATGCCGGGTTTATTTTTTGAGATGAGTTGGTGAAGTATGATTTTTCATCATTTTTATGATAAGTGTTTCAATATTGGAATATTGTGATTTTAAGTGGTTTTGTAAGCGCCATATGATGTTGTGTAAAAGTTTGGGAAGGGTTGCGCATTAGGGTGAGCGCTCAGCTTAACTCATGTTAATATTGCCGAGAGGAAATCCAATCAGTATAAAAATTCAATAAACGCCGTTTCGACAGAGATAATAAAAATGTACCGGTTGAAATTGATTTCGCCGCACTTCGGCATCGACGATAAGGGGCCGTTGCATCCGACTCAGGAGCAGGCGCGTCAAGCCGCGGAGCTGATGCTGCGTGTGTATAGGGGCAATGTGCGCGCGGAAGTACATCGCGTGGACGTGAAGACGCGCAAGACCGAAAAGCTGGAAGAGGTCTACATCAAACAGGAGTGGATCGAGTAGCTCCGCGCGGACTGCATTCTTACAACTTTCCCGTTGCATCTTGCCGCAGGATACGCTACCGTCATCGCTCCCTTAAACCCATTGTCCGCACGCCTCCCCGGCGGCGGAGAGCGGAGCGATCTTTATGTTTGGCTGGTTTGAACGCCGAGTGTCCCCGTATCCGGACACGCCCCCTGCCCAACCTCCTCAGGGCTTTTTTTCCTTTATCTGGTTCTGCACCAAAGGCCTGCGCGGTCTGATCCTGTGCATGACGCTGCTGACTGCCTGTATCGGCGCCTTCGAAGCGCTGCTGTTTTCGATGATGGGCTCGGTGGTCGATTGGCTGGCCAAGACGCCGGCGGATCAATTGTGGCAGCGCGAACGCGGCCATCTGTTTTTGCTCGGCGGCATCCTGCTGGGCAGCGTCGCGTTGGTTGCCTTGCAGGCGATGTGCAAATACCAGGGCCTGTTTTCCAATTTTCCGATGCGCTTGCGCTGGAATTTCCACCGCCACTTGCTGGGCCAAAGCCTGAGCTTTTATCAGGATGAATTCGCCGGCCGGGTCTCGGCCAAGGTGATGCAAACCTCGCTGGCGGTGCGCGACACGGTGCTGATCCTCACCGATATCATGGTGTTTGTGGTGATTTACTTTGTCACCATGATCGCGGTGCTGGGGCATTTCGACCTCTACCTGCTGCTGCCTTTCCTGGCTTGGCTGGCACTGTACGTCGCCACGCTGTGGTTCTTCGTGCCGCGCCTGGGCAAGGCCGCGACTCAGCAGGCCGACGCGCGCAGCCTGATGACCGGCCGCATCACCGACGCCTATACCAATATCGCCACCGTCAAACTGTTTTCGCATGGCCAGCGCGAGGCGCGCTTCGCCAAGGGCGCGATGCAGGAGTTTCTGACCACGGCCTATCGCCAGATGCGTTTGGTCAGCGGCTTCGAGATTGTCAATCAGTTGACCAGCATGCTGCTGGTTGGATTGACCGCAGGATCGGCGCTGTGGTTGTGGAGCCGCGGCGAAGTCAGCTACGGCGCGGTGGCGGCGGCGATTGCGATGGCGCTGCGCCTGAACGGCATTTCGCACTGGATCATGTGGGAAATGTCCAGCCTGTTTGAAAACATCGGCACGGTGCAGGACGGCATCACCACGCTGTCGCGCCGCGTCACAGTGCTGGACAAGCCCGATGCGGCCAAGCTGGAGGTGCCGCGCGGCGAGATCCGCTTCGAGAACGTGGATTTCTCCTATGGCGGCGCCAAGTCGGTGATTGCCAATCTGAACCTGACCATCCGTCCCGGCGAAAAAATTGGCCTGGTCGGCCGCTCCGGCGCCGGCAAGTCCACCATCGTCAACCTGTTGCTGCGCTTCTATGATCTGGACGGCGGCCGCATCCTGATCGATGGCCAGGACATCGCCGGCATCACGCAGGATAGCCTGCGCGCCAAGGTGGGCATGGTGACGCAGGATACCTCGCTGCTGCACCGCTCGGTGCGGGAGAACCTGCTGTATGGCCGGCCGGATGCCGGCGACGAGGACATGATCGCGGCCGCGCGCAAGGCCGAGGCGGACGAATTCATCCGCACCCTGAGCGACCCGAAGGGCCGCACCGGCTACGATGCCCACGTCGGCGAGCGCGGCGTCAAATTGTCCGGCGGCCAGCGCCAGCGTATCGCCATCGCGCGCGTGATGCTGAAGGACGCGCCTATACTGCTGCTGGACGAGGCGACCAGCGCGCTGGACTCTGAAGTGGAGGCGGCGATCCAGAGCAGTCTGTACCGTCTGATGGAGGGCAAGACCGTGGTGGCGATCGCGCACCGCCTGTCCACCATCGCGGCGATGGACCGGTTGATCGTGCTGGACCGCGGCCAGGTGGTGGAGCAGGGCACCCACCAGCAATTGCTGTCGCATGGCGGCTTGTACGCCAGATTGTGGGCCCATCAGAGCGGAGGCTTCCTTGGCGAGGAAGATGACGACGAAAACGACAGCGTGTCGTTGATGGGCTGATCGAGCCAACCCCTGCCCATGGGCAGGGGTTTTTTATATGCGTAAAGGACAACGCGATGGCCAATGCGGCTTGGGAGTTGCTGGATGTCAGCGTGGAGCATGCGAATCCCTGGTTTCAGGTGTGGCGGCGTCAGATCCGCTTGCCGGATGGCAGCTTGATTCGCTATTTCTCCGCGCAGTATGACCGCTCCGCAGTGGGCGTCTTGGCTTTGAATGCGGGGAAAGTGCTGCTGGTGCGCCAGTACCGGGTATTGATCGATCGCGAAGTCTGGGCGATTCCCGCCGGCGGCGTGGATGTCGGCGAGGCGTCTCTCGCAGCCGCGGGGCGCGAGCTGCTGGAGGAGACCGGCCATGCCGCGTTGGCGCTGCGGCCATTGATCGCCTTTTATCCGACATATGGCAGCAGCAATCAGCTGTTCGAGATTTTCCTGGCGGAGCAAACGGAACGGCGCTGCGAGCAGATCGACGGCAATGAGGTGTTGGAAACGGGCTGGTTTGATGGGGAGGAAGTGATGGAAATGATCGCGCGCCATGAGATTCCGGATAGCCTGTCACTGGTTCCGTTGTTGCTGGCCATGAGGCAGGGCTTGTTTGGCTGAGGCAGAACGGTGGCATCGCATCCGGTGAAATTCGGCGCCGAAATGATCTATATCAAATTTGACGCGCAAAAAACACTTGGCTGGGCGGTGGGATGTTGCGGGATTGCGGCGGCGGTTGCCGGATGGCATGTTTTTTATAGCGCCGTTCTATTTACGGTAATTCAGAAAAAGAGCAGCATAAAAACAAAAAAGGCCCGCAGCGTGAAGCTGCAAGCCCTTGATTTCTTTGGCGCACCCGACAGGGATCGAACCTGTGACCTTCAGCTTCGGAAACTGACACTCTATCCAACTGAGCTACGGGTGCTTTGTGCGATGGCACTCAAGGAAAGCATCATACAACAGAAAACTAATCCGAGTCCAGAGTATGGTTTTTTGCCTTGCGCACCTGCATACTTTATAATCGACAGGTTTTAAATGTCATTTTTTCAGGCGAGGCTTGGGATGAGTAATGAGAACGGAATGGCCCCCGATCAGATCGTAAAGGTTCTGGTCAGCGTCGTTGTCTTTCTTGTCGTGGCGATTTGGCTTCTGGCCAAGCTGGCCACCAGTGGATTCAATGTGGATGCCGAGGTGATGACCAAGGAAGCCGTCGCGGCCCGTCTGAAGCCGGTTGGCGAATCCAAGGCCAGCGATGCGCCGCCGGGCATGCGCACCGGCGAGCAGGTATACAAGGCGATCTGCATTTCCTGTCACGGCACGGGTCTGGCCGGCTCGCCCAAATTCGGCGATGCCGGCAGTTGGGCGCCGCGCATCGCCAAGGGGTGGGATACGCTGGTGGCCCATGCTTTGCAAGGTTTCAACGCGATGCCGGCCAAGGGTGGTTCGCCGGACTTGACCGATGACGAAGTCAAGCGCGCGGTGGCCTATATGGGCAATGCCGGCGGCGCCAAGTTCACCGAACCGCCGGTTGGCGGCGCAGCCGGCGCGGCGGCTGCGGCCGATCCCGCCGTGGTGGGCAAGAAGATCTACGAAAGCGTATGCGTGGCCTGCCACGCGGCAGGCGTAGCCAACGCGCCGAAATTCGGCGACAAGGTGGCTTGGGCCGAGCGCCTGAAGCCGGGCCTGGATGAAGTGGTGAAGATCGCCACCAAGGGCTTGAACGCCATGCCGCCCAAAGGCGGCTATACCGGCAGCGATGCGGAATTCCGCGCCGCAGTCGAGTATATGGTCAATAATTCAAAATAATTGATAGCAGTAATAAAAGCGCCCCATGGTTCATGCCTGGGGCGTTTTTCATGAATATTGCATTGCGTCAAAAAGTCAATAGATGTGACCGGATAGAAAGGACAGGTGGCAGCGCAGGCCACTTCAGGCATCATGGGTACATCTGATTGACGGGTAGGCCAGTCAAGCTTGCAAGTCAGGTGGGGTTCCCCAGCCTCGCTTCACCCAGAGATGTTCCTCATTCTTCTTTATGGCGCCTCGCGGCGCCATTTTTCTTGCCTGCTCAATTCTGCGGCGGGTCGCCGGACTTATTCTTGCCGGCCAGCATCGCCGTCAGATTGGCCAGCCGCGACTTGCCTTCCGTCTTGCTGACTAGCGGTTCCGCGCCGGGTTTGCCGAAATGGCGCAAGTCGTCGCCGTCTATCTCGCTGATGAAGCGGGACGGCTCGATGAATTGCCATTCGCCGGCGCGGCGGCGCTTGACGCAATAGCTCAGCGTCAGGCTGCGCTGGGCGCGAGTGATGCCGACGTACATCAGCCGCCGCTCTTCCTCCACCATGCCGTTCTCTACCGACTCGCTATGCGGCAGGATGCCTTCCTCGCAACCGACCAGGAATACATGAGGGTATTCCAGGCCCTTGGAGGCGTGCAGGGTGGACATTCTTACCGCGTCGACCTCTCCTTCGTCACGGCCTTCCAGCATGGTGATCAACGCGATGGTCTGGGTCAGTTCGATCAGGTTCTTGCCATCGTCGGTGCCCTTGCGCGCCAGCCAGGTCACCATCTCCAGCAGGTTTTTCCACTTGGTCTCGGCAATCTTCGGACTGTCCTCGCTGTCGTACAGCCAGGCTTCGTAACCGATGGCCTGCAGCAGTTCCAGCGCGAGCTTGCCGGCTTCCTCGCGGGTGACGCGGTATTGCAGCTGGGTGATGAAGTCGCAAAACTGTTCCAGCGGGGCCAGCTGCGCGGCTTGAATCTGCACCCGGAGGCCTCCGTCGTGGGCGGCGGCGAACAGGCTCTTGCCATATTGGCCGGACCAGGCGCCGAGTTTTTCCAGCGTGCCCGCCCCGACGCCGCGCTTGGGGGTGGTGATGGCGCGGATGAAGGCCGGGTCGTCGTCCGGGTTGGTGATCAGGCGCATATACGCCAACAGGTCCTTGATCTCCGGCTTGTCGAAGAAGCTCTGGCCGCCGGCCATCTGGTACGGAATGCGCTGATTGCGCAGCGCTTGCTCGAAAATCCGCGCCTGATAATTGCCGCGGTAGAGGATGGCGTAGTCCTTGAAGTCGGTGCGGTGCTCGAACTTGTGCGCCAGCAGCTTCTGCACCACGGTCTCCGCCTCGTGCTCCTCGTCCTTGCACTGCACCACGTGTATCGGTTCGCCCAAGCCCAGTTCGCTCCACAGCTGCTTCTCGAACAATTTCGGATTGTTGGAGATCACGCTGTTGGCGGCGCGCAGGATGCGGGCCGTGGAGCGGTAGTTCTGCTCCAGCTTGATCACCTTGAGCTGAGGGAAGTCCTGCTGCAACAGGCGCAGGTTTTCCATATTGGCGCCGCGCCAGGCGTAGATGGACTGATCGTCGTCGCCGACGGCGGTAAACAGGCCGCGCACGCCGGTCAGCAGTTTCACCAGCTGGTATTGGCAGGTGTTGGTGTCTTGGTATTCGTCTATCAGCAGGTAGCGCAGCTTGCCCTGCCATTTGAGCAGCACTTCCGGATGTTCGCGGAACAGTTGCACCGGCAGGCGGATCAGATCGTCGAAGTCCATCGCCTGATAGGCCGTCAGCGTGTCCTGATAGGCGATATAGGTTTTGGCGCAGATGCTTTCCCACTGATCCTGCGCGGCCAGCAGCATGTCGTCCGGCGTTTTCAGGTCGTTCTTCCATAGCGAGATCTGGCTCTGCACTTTGCGGATCTCGTCTTTGGACGTGGTGTTCAAGATGTCGGCGATGATCTTGCCGGCATCGTAGGAGTCCAGAATGGAGAATTGCGGTTTATAACCGAGATGTGGCGCTTCCTGTCTGAGAATGTGCATCCCCAAAGAGTGGAAGGTGGAGACGGTGATGCCGCGGATCTCGGCCGAGGTCATCAGCTTGCCCACGCGCTCCAGCATCTCGCGCGCCGCCTTGTTGGTGAAGGTGATGGCGGCGATGTGCCGCGCCGGGATGCCGCCCTGCCGCACCAGATGCGCGATCTTGTAGGTGATGACCCGGGTCTTGCCGGAGCCCGCGCCCGCCAGCACCAGCAGCGGGCCGTCTAGGTAATGAATGGCCGCGCGTTGCGGCGGGTTGAGCAGGGGAGCGGACATGGCGGTATGGCCCGGACGGGCGTAGCAATTCGGTAATCGAGGCCGTGCATTGTAGCATGGGGTATCATGGCTTAAGCGCGGATGGGATCGTCCTCGATCCGCTTCACAAGGAAATAATAATGGCCATCTATGCAATCGGCGATATCCAGGGTTGCTTCGCTCCTTTTCAGAAGCTGCTGCGCCTGATCGATTTCAATCCTGGCAAAGACACCTTGTGGCTGACCGGCGACTTGGTCAATCGCGGCCCGCAGTCGCTGGACGTGCTGCGCTGGGTATTCCGCCATCAGGATCACGTGGAGATGGTGCTGGGCAATCATGACCTGCATCTGCTGGCGGTGTCGGAGGGGTTCGGCAAGCTGCATCGCGACGACACCATCGAGGACATTCTGAACGCCGCTGATGGCAAGGTCCTGCTGGACTGGCTGCGCTGCCAGCCGCTGATGCTGGAGGGGCATGGCTACGCCATGGTGCACGCGGGCTTGCTGCCGGAGTGGACCATTTCCAAGGCGCTGCGCTTGGCCGAGGAGGTGGAGTTCGGCCTGGCCAGCAATCGATATCGGGAATTCCTGGGCCGCCTGTACGGCAACAAGCCGACGCGCTGGAGCGACGATCTGAAAGGCGTGGACCGGTTGCGCATCATCGTCAACGTGATGACCCGCATGCGCTTCCTGACCCGCGACGGCGAGATCGATCTGAGTTACAAGGGCGAGTTGGACGGCGCGCCGGCCAATCTGGTGCCGTGGTTCGAGGCGCCGGGCCGCCGCCATGGCGGCACGCCCATCGTGTGCGGGCACTGGTCTGCGCTGGGCCTGCATCTGGATGAGGATATTCTGGCGATAGACTCCGGCTGCCTGTGGGGCGGCAGCTTGTCCGCGCTGAGGCTGGACGACCGCCAGCTGTTTTCCCTGCCGTGCGAGGCGTATCGAGAAGTCGCGCTGGCGGCGGGTAAATAGGGCTGGCTCAGGCGCCGGTTTCGCTGGTGGCCTGGCTAGCCGCCGCGGCCGGGGCCTCCAGCGCCAAACGCAAGCCGCGCGCTACCTCTGCGCGGGCGGCCTCGGCCAGCAGAAAGCGGTTGTCCAGGCCGGCGTCGCCGGCCTTCAACGGCTTGCCATAGCAGATTTCGACCTCGATTTCGGGGACGGACAGCACCTTTCCCATGCTTTGCAGCAGCGAAATCTCATCGATATAGGCCGCCTCCAGCAGCAGGCTGCCATCCGGGCGCTGGTAGCGCAGCGAGACCGGCTGCACCGTTCCGCCCGCCAGCAGGGCCGCCTCGAACAAGGAGGCCTTGAACGGCAACAGGCCGCTGCCATCCGAGGTGGTGGCTTCCGGGAATACGGCCATGCAGCCGCCGTTCTGCATCGCCTCGGCCAGAATCTGATTGACGCGGGAGGCGTCGCGGCGGTTGCCGCGATCAATGAACAGCGTGCCGGCGACATAGGCCAGCCAGCCGATCAGCGGCCAATCGCGAATCTCACGTTTGGCGACAAAGCGCGATACGGTGCAGCTGTTCAGCGCGATGATGTCCAGCCAGGACACATGATTGGCCACCAGCAGCGTATTGGGCGGGTAAAAACCGGGATTGATGCCCTGAACCTTGATGCTGACGCCGAGTATCTTCAGCGCGTGCTGCGCCCAGCGGCGAGTGACGACCGCGCGCTCGGCCTGCGCCAGCTGGGAATAGCGGGTCGCAATGATGAACACGCCTACGGCAAGATGGCCAAGCAGGCGCAATACGCGGCCGCAGCGAGTGGCGACTGAGGTGGTAGCGGATGACTTCAAGGTTTTTTTAAGATTTCGAGTCTGAATGATGACAGGCCGCCACTCTATCACGGCTGGCACAGCGGGCAATAGTAAGAGCTGCGCTGGCCTTGGCGGATATGACGTATGGGGGTGCCGCAACGGCGGCACGGCGCCTCCTGGCGGTCGTACACCATATAGCTTTGCTGGAAGTAGCCGGGCTTGCCTTCGCTGTCGACGAAATCGCGCAAGGTGCTGCCGCCGGCATCGATTGCCCGCCGCAGCACGGCGCGGATTTCTGCTGCCAGCAGGTCGCATTCGGCGCGCTTGAGCGAGTTGGCAGGACGCGTCGGGGCGATGCCGGCGTAAAACAGCGACTCATTGGCGTAGATATTGCCGACGCCGACCACCACGTGGTTATCCATGATGGCCAGCTTGATGGCGCTGCTGCGGCGCCGGATGGCCTCGAACAGCACCGCGCCGTCGAAGGCGTCCGACAAGGGCTCCGGCCCCAGGTCTTTCAATAGCGGGTGCAGCTCGATCGGCCCGACATGCCACAGCATGGCGCCGAAGCGCCGCGGATCGCGGTAGCGCAGCAGCTGGCCGTCCAGCAGCAGGTCCACATGGTCGTGCTTTTGCGCCGGCGCGCCCGACGCCATCACCCGCAGGCTGCCGGACATGCCCAGGTGAATGAGCAAGGTGCCGCTTTGGCATTCCAGCAGCAGGTATTTGGCGCGTCTGCGCACCGCGAGCACGGTCTCGCCGGCGAGGCGCTCGGCAAGATCGGGCGGCACCGGCCAGCGCAGCGAGGGGTTGCGCACGACCGCGCCGCGCAAGGTGCGGCCGGCGAGATGCGGCTCGACGCCGCGGCGGGTGGTTTCGACTTCTGGCAGTTCGGGCATGGTCTTCAATGCGAATCGGTAAATGGTGCAAACATAAAAACCGGACATGCTATTCTACGCGTTCAACAGGCTTTGAGCAGGCACCTTAGACTCCATGCGAATGAAACCGCTGAAACGAACCCTTCCATTGCTGCTGGCGCTGCTGCTGGCGGCATGCGCCAGCGTCAAGCCACCCGCGCCGTCGGTACCTCCAGTGCAGCAGAATGCCGCCGGCGATGACAACGCCAGCCCGGATGATGCCGCCAAGTCGGCGGATGCCGCGCTGCCCAAAGTGGAGCTGACGCCGGAAATCTTTTATGGCGTATTGGCCGGAGAGATCGCCGCCCAGCGCGGCGCCGCCGGTTCGGCTGGGCTGACTTATCTCGATCTTGCCCGCCAGACGCGCGACCCCAGGCTGGCGCAGCGCGCCGCCGAGTTCTGCCTGCTGTCCGGCCAGTTGAAAGAGGCGGCCGCGGCCTTGCGCTTGTGGATAGAGCTCGATCCCGACTCTCTGCCGGCGCGCGAGCAGTTGTTCGTCACGTTGATGCGCAGCGGCGACCTGGCCGAGAGCAAGCCGCTGGCCGAGGAGCTGCTGCGGCGCGAACCCGCGCGCGCGCCGGCCATCTTCGTGCAATTGGCCAGGCTGAGCACGCGGCCGGACGGCGGCTCGGCCCGGGCCTATCAGATGGTCAGCGAACTGGCCGCCCAGTATCCGAACCTGCCGGAAGCGCGCTTCGCCGTGCTTGCCGCAGCGGCGGATAACGGCGACAAGGCCGCGGTGGACCGGGAGTTCGACCGCCTGGCCCAGATCGCCCCGCAGTGGGATTTGCCGGTTGCCTGGCAGGTGGACCGTTTGCGGCGGCAGGATATGAATCAGGCGGCAGCGTTTTTGCAGCGCGAACTGGCGCGTCGGCCGCAGGCCAGCCTGGAACTGCAGATGGCTTATCCGCGGCTGCTGGTCGGCGCCAAGCGCTTTGTCGAGGCGCGAGCGGCGTTTGAAGCGCTATTGAAAGATTATCCGGATAATCCGGACCTGTTGTACGCCACCGGTCTGCTGGCCTACCAGATGCGCGATCTGAAAACCGCGTCGGATCGCCTGGAGCGCGCGCTGGCGCAGCGCCATCCAGAACCGGATTTTGTCCGTTTCACCCTGGGCCAGATCGCCGAAGACGACCACGACGCGGCGCGCGCCGCCAACTGGTATCGCCAGGTCGGGCCTGGCCAGCAGTATCTGCCGGCGCAGTCGCGGCTGGCGCTGCTGGAGGCCGGCGAGGGCCAGCTTGACGAAGCCCTGGGCCGCTTGGGCCTGCTGGGCAGCACGGATCAGGAAAAAGTGTCGGTGGTGCTGTTGCAGTCGCAACTGGCGCGCGACGCCAAGCAGCCGCAACGCGCGTATGAGCTATTGACCCAGGCGCTGCGCCGCCAACCGCGTTCCATCGAGCTGCTGTACGAGCGTTCGCTGGTGTCGGACATGCTGGGCAATGCCGGCAACGCCGAGCGCGATCTGCGTCTGATTCTCAAGGACAAGCCGGGCGATACCCAGGCGCTGAACGCGCTGGGTTACACGCTGGCCAATCGCACCACCCGCTACCATGAGGCCTATGGCTATATCGACAAGGCCCTGAAGGCGGAGCCGGACAATCCGGTGATCCAGGACAGTATGGGTTGGGTGTTGTACAAGCAAGGCAAGCTGGATGCGGCGCGCAAGTATCTGGAAAAGGCCTACCACGCCATGCCCGATCCCGAGGTGGCGGCTCATCTGGGCGAGGTGCTGTGGCGTCGGGGCCGGCGCGACGAGGCGCAGCAGCTATGGGAGAAGGAGCTGGCGGCGCATCCGGACCATGAAGTGATCACCGAGACCATGCGGCGGCTGGGGGCCAAGCGATGAAATGGCTGGCCTGCGCGCTGCTGGCCGTGCTGCTGACAGCCTGCGCCAGCCGCGAAGTGCCGTTCCGCGCCGCCCCGTCAGCGTCCGCCGCCATCGATACGCCGTTCAGCGTCAGCGGCCGGCTGTCTGCCAATATGGACGGCAAGGGCCATGTCGCCAATTTCGACTGGCAGCATCAGCCGCTGCGCGACGAGGTGGCGATCAACTCGCCGCTGGGCAATACCGTAGCCAAGGTGCTGCGCGACGGCGATGGCGTGGTCCTGTTGGCGGACGGCAAGCGCTGGCAGGCCGACGACGTGGAGAGCCTGACCCGGCAAGTGATGGGCTGGCCGCTGCCGCTTTCCAATCTGGTATGGTGGATACGCGGCCTGCCGGCGCCGAACTTGCCCAGCCGTCTCGACGCCGACGGCAGCCTGGAGCAGCAGGGCTGGCGCATCCAATTCGTGCGCGACGCCGACGTCGATAGCCAGCACCCCAAGCGGGTGGAAATGCAGCGCGATGGCCTGACCGTCAAAGTGGTGGTGCAGAGCTGGCAGTGAGTGGTCCTGTTGCCCATCCGCAAAATACCCATTCAGATACAGATTCAAGACCGATATGCAGCATGCGTTTTACTCTTTCCCGGCCCCGGCCAAGCTGAATTTATTGTTGCACGTGGTGGGCAAGCGGCCGGACGGCTACCACCTGTTGGAAACGGTGTTCCGTTTCATCGATTTTGGCGACACCTTGCATCTGGCGGTGCGCGACGATGGCGAGATCGAGCTGTTGACGCCGACCGACGGCGTGCCGCCGGAGCAGGACCTGACGGTGCGCGCGGCCAGGTTGTTGCAGCAAGAAAGCGGTTGCGCCCTGGGCGCCAGCATCAAGCTGGAAAAGCGCACGCCCATGGGCGGCGGCCTGGGCGGCGGCAGTTCCGATGCCGCCACGGTATTGATCGCCTTGAATCGGCTGTGGCGCTTGAATTGGCCGCGCGAGCGGCTGCAGCAACTTGGCTTGCAACTGGGCGCGGACGTGCCGGTTTTCATCTTCGGCCGCAGCGCGCTGGCGACCGGCGTCGGTGAGGTCCTGGAGCCGGTTTCTTTGAAGCCGGCCTGGTATTTGGTAATTCACCCACAGGTGCATGTGCCCACCGCCGCGATATTCCGAAATTTTTCGCAGGGCATGTTGACAGGGCTTGGTCGCCTCGGCATAATGCGAAGCCTCGAAACAACGCAGCAACGCAGAAATGATCTGCAAGACGTTGTAACGAGAATGTTTCCAGCGGTGAATGAAGTACTGAGCGAACTGAAAAAATATGGTTCGCCGCTGATGACCGGCTCCGGAGCCTGCGTGTTCTTGGAGTTTCAGTCGAAAGACGAAGCCGATAAAGTTTACCGAGTGTTGTCGGAGAAATATCAGGGATTTGTTGCTGAAGGACTTGATGTCCATCCCCTGTTCGACAGCGCTGAATAAGGTTACTGGGGAGTCGCCAAGTGGTAAGGCACCGGATTTTGATTCCGGCATTCGTAGGTTCGATCCCTACCTCCCCAGCCAGGACTTTCTCCAAATAAGAGAGAGCATGAAAAAAGCGTGTAAGAATGCCTTACACGCTTTTTCTTTATCCAGCTAAGGCAAAGCGAATCATGGCGGCATACGACAGTTTGATGGTATTTACCGGTACGGCTAATCCGGAACTTGCTCAGAACGTAGTCAAACATTTGGATATCTCGTTGGGACGCGCCGATGTCGGCAAGTTCAGCGATGGCGAGGTGGCGGTGGAATTGCTGGAAAACGTGCGCGGCCGCGACGTTTTCATTCTGCAATCGACCTGCGCGCCGACCAACGACAATCTGATGGAAATCCTGACGATGGCCGACGCGCTCAAGCGCGCTTCCGCTGGCCGGATTACCGCGGCGATTCCTTACTTCGGCTACGCCCGCCAGGATCGCCGTCCGCGTTCCGCCCGGGTGCCGATCTCGGCCAAGCTGGTGGCCAATATGCTGACCAGCGCCGGCATCGACCGCGTGCTGACCGTCGATTTGCATGCCGACCAGATTCAAGGCTTTTTCGACATCCCGGTGGACAATGTTTACGCCACCCCGGTGTTGCTGAAAGATATTCGCGCCCAGCGCTTCGATGACCTGATCGTGGTCAGCCCGGACGTGGGCGGCGTGGTCCGCGCACGCGCGGTGGCCAAGGCCCTGAATACCGATCTGGCGATCATCGACAAGCGCCGTCCGAAGGCCAATGTGGCCGAAGTGATGAACATCATCGGCGACGTATCCGGCCGCACCTGTCTGATCGTCGACGACATGATCGACACCGCCAACACGCTGTGCAAGGCCGCCAGCGCTCTGAAGGAGCGCGGCGCCGAGCGCGTGCTGGCCTATGCGACCCACCCGATCTTCTCTGGTCAGGCGGTGGATCGCATCAAGAATTCCGACATCGATATGGTGGTGGTGACCGACACCATCCCGTTGACCGCTGCGGCCAAGGCCTGCCCGAATATCCGGGTGGCCTCCATCGCCGGCTTGCTGGCCGAGACGCTGCGCCGCATCAACAACGAAGAATCGGTGTCCTACCTCTTCAATGAGGAACTGGTTGCGACGGGCGCTTGCCTGCCGTAAACATCGGGCCTGCTGGTCGCGGCGGGCCGGGTGCTTTTAATCTGAAACTGGAGTTTTGACATGTCTTACGAACTGATTGCTGCCAAGCGTGCTGATCTGGGTACGGGTGCGAGCCGCCGCCTGCGTCACGCTGGCAAACTGCCGGCCGTGGTATACGGCGCTGGCAAGGAAGCCGTTTCCCTGGAACTGGACCACAACACCATCTACCACGCCGTCAAGCACGAAGATTTCCACACCTCCGTGCTGGATCTGGTGATCGATGGCCAGAAGGAACAGGTTAAGGTTGCCGCGTTCCAAATGCACCCGTACAAACAGCAAGTGCTGCACATCGATTTCGCTCGTGTGTAATCCCTGCTGCCGTGCCGCCTGGCGGTAACGGTGAAGAGCCCGTTGTGCGCCCATGTGGCGGGCAGCGGGCTTTTTAATTTGGAATGACGACATGTCCGGCATCCGCCTGATTGTTGGCCTGGGCAATCCAGGCCCCGAATACGAAAAGACGCGCCACAACGCCGGCTTCTGGCTGGTGGACGAGCTGTGCTGGCAGTTCAAGGGCAACTGGCGCAACGAAGGCAAGTTTCATGGCGACGTCGCCAGAATCCAAGTCGAAGGTCAGGACGTCTGGCTATTGAAGCCGATGACGTATATGAATCTGTCCGGCCAGGCCGTGCTGGCGCTGGCGCATTTTTACAAGATACTGCCGGACGAGATTCTGGTGGTCCACGATGAGCTGGATCTTGCGCCTGGCGTCGCCCGCTTCAAGCAGGGCGGCGGCCATGGCGGCCACAACGGCTTGAAGGACATCGCGGCGCGGCTGAGCTCGCCGGCTTTTTGGCGCTTGCGGCTCGGCATTGGCCACCCCGGCGACAAGAAAGAGGTGGCCAACTTCGTGTTGAAGAAGCCGCGCGCCGAGGAGCAGCAGGCGCTGGACGAGGCCATCCTGGCCGCCTTGCGCGAGCTGCCGCGCGCCATCGCCGGCAAGATGGCCGAGGCGATGAAGACGCTGCACACCGAAGCGAAGTGATTGCGGGCTGGCGGTCCGCTGGACCGCCGCCATAATGGATTGAAATAGAAATTCTAGGAAGACAGCCATGAGTCTGAAATGCGGTATCGTCGGTTTGCCCAATGTCGGCAAGTCCACCCTGTTCAACGCGCTGACCAAGGCCGGCATCGAAGCCGCCAACTACCCGTTCTGCACCATCGAGCCTAATGTCGGCATCGTCGAGGTGCCGGATCATCGTCTGGCCGAACTGGCCAAGATCATCAATCCGCAGAAAATCCAGCCGGCCATCGTCGAGTTCGTCGACATCGCCGGCCTGGTGGCGGGCGCCTCCAAGGGCGAAGGCCTGGGCAACCAGTTTTTGGCCAACATCCGCGAGACCGACGCCATCGTCAACGTGGTGCGTTGCTTTGACGACGACAATATCGTGCACGTCGCCGGCAAGGTGGACCCGATCGCCGACATCGAGACCATTCTGACCGAGCTGGCGCTGGCCGATCTGTCCGCCGTGGAAAAAGCCATCACCCGCGAGGGCAAGAAGGCCAAGTCCGGCGACAAGGACGCCCGCGCGCTGATCGCGGTGTTGGACAAGCTGGTACCGCACCTGAACGAAGGCAAGCCGGCGCGTTCGCTGGGCCTGTCCGATGAAGAGAAGGCGCTGATCAAGCCCTTGTGCCTGCTGACCATTAAGCCGGCTATGTATGTGGCCAACGTGGCGGAAGACGGTTTCAGCAACAACCCGCTGCTGGCCAAGGTGGAAGAATACGCCGCGCGCGAAGGCGCGCCGGTAGTGGCGCTATGCGCGGCGATCGAATCTGAAATCGCTGAACTCGAAGATGCCGACAAGGCCGAATTTCTGGAGACGCTGGGCCTGGAAGAGCCGGGTCTGGACAGACTGATCCGCGCTGGCTACAAGCTGTTGGGCCTGCAGACTTACTTCACTGCCGGCGTCAAGGAAGTCCGCGCCTGGACCATCCATATCGGCGACACCGCGCCGCAAGCGGCCGGCGTCATCCACACTGATTTCGAACGCGGCTTCATCCGCGCTCAGACCATCGCCTACGCAGACTTCATCGCTTACGGCGGAGAAGCCAAGGCCAAAGAGGCTGGCAAGATGCGGGCGGAAGGCAAGGAATACGTCGTGCAGGATGGCGATGTGATGAACTTCCTGTTCAACGTCTGAGGCATTTGCTATTACTTCTGGTGTTTCCTGAAATATGTAGGAAGTCAGAAAAATCAACAAAACCGCGTACTTGCGCGGTTTTTTCGTTTCTGGTGGTTCCTTGTCGTGCCTGGGATTGTCACATTCTTTGTGAGTATGTTGCGACTGCGGGTGGTTTTAGGATGTCGCGCTTCTTGGTTACCCGGGTCAATTCCTCCTTAAGGCGGTGGATTTCAGCTTGATTGTCTGCGGAGGCGATTGGCTTGGCTTCGCGTGGGTCCATAGCGTTCCAGCCTGCTCCTGCAATGGCGGCGTCAGCGGCAAGCGGAACTTGCCAAGGCCTGAGGCTCAAGATTGCAATAGAACCCACTGCATGTAGTGGGTTTTTCTTTTTAGGGCGCTGGCTTGCTGTAAGTCAGAGAAGTCTGATATTCTTTATATTGATATTTTTTAAATTCTAAATAAAAAATTGTTATATGAATATTCGACTGCCTCTTACTGCTTTACTTGTCCTGCTTGCAATGCCTGCCGCGATGGCGGCAGATCTGCTGGATGCCGTCAAACAGCGTGGTACATTGAAGATCGCATTGGAGGGGACTTATCCGCCGTTCAACTTCAAGGATGCCAAGCAGCAGTTGACCGGCTTCGACGTTGAAATCGCCAGCGAGATCGCCCGTCGCATGAAGGTCAAACCGGAATTCACCACGGCGGAGTGGAGCGGCTTGCTGGCTGGCCTGCAGAGCGGCAAGTTCGACATCGTGGTCAACCAGGTTGGGCTGACGCCGCAGCGCAAGGCGGTATTCGATTTCAGCCAGCCGTATACCTACTCCAGCGCGCAGCTGATCGTGCGCAAAAACGACACTCGCGCATTCAAGAGTCTGGCGGATCTGAATGGCAAGAAGCTGGGTGTCGGCCAGGGCAGTAACTATGCGGACATGGCCAAGGCCGTCGCCGGGGTGCAGGTGAAGACGTATCCGGGCGCACCGGAATACCTGCAAGACCTGGCCACCGGCCGTTTGGACGCGGCGTTGAATGACAGCCTGTTGATTCCGTTTGCCATCAAGCAGGCTAAATTGCCGCTGAAGGCCGGCGCCCCGGTGGGCGAGGTGGCGACGATGGCAATTCCGTTCGCCAAGGGCAATCCGCAATTCAAGGCGGCAATCGATCAGGCGCTGAGCGGCATGAAAGTCGACGGCACGTTCAAGAAAATCTCGCTCAAATGGTTCGGCATCGATGTTTCTAAGGCGCCGACAGTAGCCAAGCAGTAATTTCGTAGCGGGATCAGGATGGATGCGACGCCCCTGCATAGCGGGGGCGTCGCTTTTATGGAGGGGATGGCATGAGCGATTGGATGGCTCTGTTCGAGGCGGCGCTGCCGGTGATGCTGAAGGGCGCTTGGCATACTGTGCTGTTCGCCGTGGTGGCGATGGCGCTGGGCCTGGCGTTGGGCTTCGCGGTGGCGATGGTGCGGGTGGCTAGGCTGCCGGTCTTGTCGCAGCTGGCGGCGTTTTACGTCAGCGCGATGCGCGGCACGCCGCTCCTGGTGCAGATTTTCGTCATCTACTATGGGCTGCCCGGCGTGGGCCTGGAGCTGGACCCGGTGCCGGCCGGCGTGCTGGCGCTGACGCTGAACGTGGCGGCCTACCTGTCGGAAAGTTTGCGCGGCGGCATCGCCGGGGTGGCCAAGGGCCAGTGGGAGGCGGCGTTTTCGCTAGGCTTCACCTGGTGGCAGACCATGCGCCACATCATCGCGCCGCAGGCTCTGCGCTTGTCCGTGCCCAGCTTGTCCAACAGCCTGATCTCGTTGATCAAGGATACTTCGCTGGTATCGGTGATCACGGTGACCGAACTGATGCTGGCCACCAAGGAAGTCATTGCCCAAACCTTTCAGCCGCTGCCGCTTTACCTGGCCGCCGCGGCCATCTACTGGGCGCTGAGCGCGCTGTTCGAGCGCTTGCAGCGCCGTGTGGAGAACCGGCTCAATCTGGCGCACCAGCGCTGAGGCCGTGGAGCATCAAGAAAAAAGCCCCGAGATTCGGGGCTTTTGCTTTAGGCCGGTTCCGGCATGCCGTACATGCCGTCTATCATGGCGCGGCAACGTTCGGCGATGACTTTGCGCCGCAGTTTCAGGGTCGGTGCCAGTTCGCCGGCATCCACGCACCAGGGCTTGTCCAGCAGCGAGAACTTCTTGATGTGCTCCCAGCTGCCAAAACAGCGGTTGAAGCGCTTGATCTCGCGGTCGATCAGCTCCACCACCTTGGGGTGGCGGCTCATCTCGCTGTCGTTGGTGTAGGCGATGCCGTGCTCGGCGCACCATTCCTTCAGCTTCTCGTACAAGGGCACGATCAGCGCGGCGGCGTACTTCTGGCCGTCGCCTACCACCATGATCTGGTCGATGAAGGCCGATTCCTTCAGTTTGTTCTCCAGCGCCTGCGGGGCAATGTACTTGCCGTTGCTGGTCTTGAACATTTCCTTCTTGCGGTCGGTGATGCGCAGGTAGCCGTTTTCCAGCACGCCGATGTCGCCGGTGTGCAGCCAGCCGTCGCGCAGCGCCTCGGCGGTCTGCTCCGGTTCCTTGTAGTAGCCGGTCATCACATTGTCGCCGCGCACCAGGATTTCGCCGTCATCTGCCAAGCGCACTTCGACGCCGGGCAAAGGCAGGCCGACGCTGCCAATGCGCACGCCCTTGGCGGTGAACGGATTGGCGGAAATCACCGGCGAGCTTTCGGTCATGCCGTAGCCTTCGGCCACCGCGATGCCGGCCGCCCAGAACATCCGCGCCAGGCGCGGCTGCAGCGCGGCGGAGCCGACGTTGATGGAGATCAGTTCGCCGCCCATCGCGGCACGCCATTTGCTGTAGACCAGTCTGTCGGCCAGCGCGTGCTGGAGGGCTTGCCGCGGGGACAGGCGGCGATTCGGCTCGAAGGCCTCGGCGCGCGCCAGCGCCCATTGGTAGATGCGGCGCTTGGCGCCGGTCAGATCGCGCGCCTTGCCCACCAGCTTTTCATGCACTTTCTCCAGCACGCGCGGCACGGCGCTGAAGGTATGCGGCTTGACGTCGGCCAGCGCCGACGACAGGCATTCCACGCTGCTGAAATAGATGCCGGTGCCGCTGTACAGGTAGTAGAACACGCCGGCGCGCTCGAAGATGTGCGACAGCGGCAGGAAACTCAGGGCGCGGCAGCGGCCCTGCGGCAGGCCGGTGAAAGCGGCGGTGGCCACCACGGTGCTCAGCACGTTGCGGTGGGTCAGCATGACGCCTTTGGAGCGGCCGGTGGTGCCGGAGGTGTAAATGATGGTGTAGACGTCGTCGGCGCGAACGGCGTCGCGCAGGGCATCCAGTTCCGCCATCCGCTCCGGGCGCGCCAATTCGGCGATCTCGCGCCACGACGGCACGCCATCGATATCCGCCAGGCCGTAGATCGGGCAGGACAGCTTGCCCAGCGCCTCGTACAGTTTTCGTTGCAATGCAGCACTGCCGGCGAAGGCCAGCTTGACCTCTGCATGCGTCAGGATATAGCGTGCATCATCCAGGGTGATGGTGGGATACAGCGGGACGCTGACGGCGCCGATCTGTTGCAGCGCGATATCCGTCAGCACCCATTCGATGCTGTTGTCGGCTGCGATCGCCACCTTGTCGCCGCGGCCTATGCCCAGTTCCAGCAAGCCCAGGCTGACGCGGTTGACGGAGTCCCGTACTTCGCTGGTCGACAGCTGCCGCCACGTCTTGCCGGCTTTGGCCGCCAGGCAGTCGGTGCGCGGGTAGTTCCCGAGCTGGTGGGACAGTATGTCAAAAACGCGTTCTAGCTTCATGCAAACGATAGTTTTGATGCGAAACGGTGCAAAATAGTCCTAAAGCGTGTCGATGTAAAGTAAAAATCCGCGCCGAGTTGGCGTAGATCAGCTCAAGTTGCCGATATTTGCTCGCAATTGCGTTGAAATTGCGGACTGAGGATGCAATGGGCATGGCAAATGCATGATTTGCCGTAGGTTTCGGTGGGATTGTTGGACGATCCATGCAAGTTAATGATTTTGAGGAGTTTTTGTGAAATTTTCCACGCGCGCCATCCATGTCGGTTACGACAATGCCGGACATAACCGTTCGGTAATGCCGCCGCTGTACCAGACTTCCGTGTTCGCCTACGACCATGTCGGCGAGGCGATGCCCTACGTTTATGCCCGTAGCGGGAATCCGACGCGCAGCGCGCTGGAGGATTGCCTGGCCAGCCTGGAGGAGGCTCGTCATGGCCTGGCTTTTTCCAGCGGCATGGCGGCGATAGACGCGGTGCTGCGCGCCTGCCTCAAGCCCGGCGACGAAGTCGTCGCGCTGGCGGACCTGTATGGCGGCGCTTATCGCTTGCTGACGCAGGTGCTGGAGCCGGCCGGCATCAAAGTGCGTTTCGTCGATCTGTCCAATCCCCATCAGCTGGAATCCGCCATCACGCCGGCTACCCGGCTGCTGTGGCTGGAGTCGCCTACCAATCCGCTGTTGGGCCTGGTCGATATCACGGCATTGTCGGCCATAGCTCATCGTCATAGTGTAAAAGTGGCGGTGGATAATACGTTTGCCACGCCGTATCTGCAGCGGCCGTTGGCGCTGGGCGCCGATATTGTGGTCCACTCCGCCACCAAGTATCTGGGCGGCCATTCCGACGTGCTGCTGGGTTTGGTGGCGGTCAGCGACGACAAGCTTTATCAGGATATCCGCTTTGTGCAGAACGCGGCCGGCGCCGTGCCGGGGCCGCAGGATTGCTTCCTGACGCTGCGCGGCATCAAAACGCTGGCCTTGCGCATGGACAGGCATTGCGACAACGCCGAGCGGGTGGCGGATTTCCTGAGCCGCCACGCCGCGGTGGCCAAGGTGTTTTACCCGGGCTTGCCGGCGCATCCGGATCATGAGCTGGCCAAGCGGCAGATGAAGCGTTACGGCGGCATCATCAGCATCAAGCTGCGCGACGACAGCCGGGAAGCGGCGAACCGTTTCGCGCAGCGCCTGCAACTGTTCGCATTGGCGGAATCGCTGGGCGGGGTGGAGTCGCTGGTCAATCACAGCTACACCATGTCGCACGGCAGCATGCCGGCGCAACGCAAGGCGGAGTTGGGCATCGTAGAAGGCGGCTTGCGCTTGTCCATCGGCATCGAGGACATCGAAGACATTCTGGCGGATCTGGAGCAGGCGCTGCACGAGTAAGCGCGCGCTGGCTGCGGTTGCCTTTAAGGAGAACAGCATGCCACCAGTCTTGTGGCAACGATTGCAGCTGAAATTGCCGGTGATACAGGCACCTATGGCCGGCGGCGCGACCACGCCGCAACTGGTGTCCGCCGTCTGCGAGGCCGGCGGCCTGGGTTTTCTGGCCGCCGCGATGCTGTCGCCGGAGCAAATCCGGCAGGAGACGGCGCGCATCCGGGCGCGCACGTGCCAGCCGTTCGGCATCAATCTGTTCATACAGAACGATCCTGCGCCGGGCGTGGCGGAACTGGAGGCGGCGCTTGGCTTGTTGCGGCCGTGGCACGCCGAACTGGGCCTGGCCGCGCCGACGGCGCCTGAGCGCTTCTGCCAGCCGTTCGAGGCGCAATGGCTGGCGCTGCTGGAGGCGCGCCCGGCTGTGGCCAGTTTTACGTTCGGCATCCTGACGCCGGAACAGGTGGGCGCGCTGAAGGCCGAAAACATCCTGGTGATCGGCACCGCGACCAATCTGGCCGAGGGCCTGGCCTGGGCGGAAGCGGGCGCCGACGCGGTATGCGCCCAGGGACGCGAGGCCGGCGGCCATCGCGGCACTTTCATCGGCGAGCAGCAGCAGTCGCTGCGGCCCATGCTGTCCTTGGTGTACGAGCTGGCGCAGAATCTGCCGCTGCCGGTCATCGCCGCCGGCGGCATCATGAACGGGCGGGAGATCGCCGCGGCGATGCGGCACGGCGCGCAGGCCTGCCAGCTGGGCACCGCCTTTCTGCGTTGCCCCGAGTCCGGCATCTCGGCCACCTGGAAGCAGGCCCTGGCGCAGGCCAAGGCCGGCGACACCTGCTTGACCCGCGCTTTTTCCGGCCGCTATGCGCGCGGCCTCTCCAACCGTTACATCGAAGCCATGGCGCGTTGTCAGGAACAGCTGCCTGCCTATCCCGTCATGAATGCCCTGACCGGACCCATGCGCGCCGCGGCGGCCCAGGCCAGCCGCAGCGACTTGATGTCGCTATGGGCCGGGGAGGGCGTGGCCGAGGCGCGGGAATTGCCGGTAGCCGAACTGATGGCGCAGCTGCAGGCGGAGTGGCAGGCGGCTTATCGCTAACCAGCCCCTAGTCCTCGTCGTTATAGATGGCGATCAGCCGCCGGCCTTCGCCGTCGATCGCCGCGCGGTACATGCCTTCGCAATTGAAGGGCAGGGCTACCCGGCCCCAGCGGTCCACCGCCACCACGCCGCCGCTGCCGCCCATCTTCAGCAATTGTCCGTGCACGACGGCATCGCAGGCGCTTGCCAGCGTTTCGTCGAGGTAGCGGATGCGGGCGGAGATTTCGTGGCCGACCGCCGCTCGGACAAAGTATTCGCCATGGCCGGTGCCGGACACTGCGCAATGGCTGTCGGCCCAGGTGCCGGCGCCGATCACCGGCGTGTCGCCGATGCGGCCCGGCCATTTGGCGGTTCGCCCGCCGGTGGAGGTGGCTGCAGCCAGCCGTCCTTGTTCATCCAAAGCCACGGCGCCGACTGTGCCGTGCTTGCGGTCTTCCGGGATGTCAGCGTCGCCGCCGCCCTGTTCCAGCCTTTCCTTTTCCAGCTGCAGAGCCTGCCAGCGCTTCTCCGTATGGAAGTAGGCCGGCGGCTGCATGGGCTGGCCGATGCGGCGGGCGAAATCCTCGGCCGCCGCAAAGCCGAGCGTCACGTGCGGCGTGCGCTCCATCACCGCGCGGGCCAGCAGCACCGGATTCTGCACCTGGGAGAGCCCGGTGACGCTGCCGGCATCCTGGCTGCCGCCATCCATCACCGCCGCTTCCATTTCCTGCTTGCCGTCCAGCGTGAAAACCGAGCCGCAGCCGGCGTTGAATAGCGGATCGTCTTCCAGCGCGCAGACGCAGGCGCATACCGCGTCCAGCGCGCTGCCGCCGGCCAGCAGCACCGCATGGCCGGCATCCAGCGCGCGTTCCAAGCCTTTCCGGTAAGCCTTTTCCAGCGCGGCGCTCATGTCTTGGCGGCGCAGCGTGCCGGCGCCGCCATGCAGGGCCAGGGCGATGGTCATGGGTCAGTCCTTTTCGTGATGAACGGATCACTGAATAGAATGAGGCTTTTTGGCGGAGAGAACCAGCATGCTTAACGATGTTGCTAGCAGTGCACTGATCCTGTTGCACGATGGACAAGACTATTGGTGGCAGCGCCGCGCCTTCGATGATGACAGCTATCCATCCTGCCTCGATTTTGCCGCAGGTGGCAGCATTGAATCTGGAGAGACTCCGCGGGCGGCGGCTTTGCGAGAGCTGGAAGAGGAACTCGGCATCAGTGGTCTGGCGCTTGAGGCCTTGGGCACAGTACAACTCGATGGAGAGTGCTGCGTGCTGTTCCGCGGCGCCTTGCCGGCATGCTGGCGCCTGGGGAGTGAGGTGGCGGAGTTGCTGCCGATGTCGCTGGAAGCCTTGCGCGCCTTGCCTCCCGCGCAACGGCATCCACAGTTGAATGCCTGGCTTGGCAAGGATGGTGGCTCGGGTTCATAATTGTTGAGTAAATTACTCGACAATAGGATTTCGTGATGAATGCCGCCCTGGAAGCCGAGATTCAACAAAAGTACACCACCGAAACCATCACTGAAATGCGGCGTTGGACCGACAAGCTGATCAGCTTCCGGCTGACGCGTCCTGAGGCGTTTCGCTTCAGCGCCGGCCAGTTTGCCCGGCTGGGGCTGCCGCTGGAGGGCGGCGGCCAGGTGTGGCGCGCCTATTCCATGTGTTCGGCCGAATACGACGAGTTTCTGGATTTTTACTCCATCGTGGTGCCGGATGGGCAATTCAGCTCGCGCTTGGCCATGCTGCAGCCGGGCGATCAGGTGATGCTCGACAAGCGGGCGATGGGGTTCTTCCAGGTGGACAGGCTGCCGGGTGGGCAAGATCTATGGTTGTTGGCCACCGGCACGGGCATCGCGCCCTACTTGTCCATTTTGCAGCAGCCGGAGGTCTGGGGGCGTTTCGAGCGCATCGTGCTGGCGCACTGCGTGCGCGAGGCGGCGGAGCTGTCGTTCCAGCAGGAAATCGCCGCGCTGCGATCCCATCCGCTGTGGCAGGAACATGGCCATAAATTGCAGTATCTGCCAGTGGTGACGCGCGCCGCGCCGGCCGGCATGCTGAATCAGCGCATCCCGGCCTTGCTGGAGAGCGGCGAGCTGGCGGCGCGCGCCGGACTGACGATGGCGCCCGAGCATAGCCGCTTCATGCTCTGCGGCAACCCCAAGATGGTGGAAGACACGCATCGCCAGCTGATGAAGATGGGCTACCGCATGACGCGGCAGAACGCGCCGGGGCATATCGTGCTGGAGAATGGCTGGTAGTCGTCATGCTAACAGTATGGCGTTTGCGGCGAGGGTGTTACGATGCAGGCTTGCTTAATTGATGGTGTTGACCGATGCCTGCCTTGTCTACCCTGATGCTGTTCTCGCTGGCCTGCCTCGCGTTGGCGGCCACGCCCGGTCCCGACATGTTGCTGATTGCCAGCCGCAGCGCCAGCCAGGGGCTGCGCGCTGGTTTCGCCACGCTGTTCGGCATCCAGGTCGGGACTTACTGCCATGCGCTGCTGGCGGCGCTGGGACTGGCTCAATTGTTCGTGCTGGTGCCGATGGCCTATGACGCGGTGCGCATCGCCGGGGCCGTTTATCTGCTGTATCTGGCTTGGACCACTTTGAAGAGCGACGGCGTGCTGCGCTCGCCGTCGGCCTCATCGGCAGGCCAGTCTATGCGCCGTATCGCGCTGCAGGGGCTGACCACCAATCTGCTCAATCCCAAGATGGCCTTGTTTGTGCTGGCGCTGTTTCCGCAGTTCATCGAGCCGCAAGCCGGGCCGGTGGCGCTGCAGATCATGCTGCTGGCCACGCTGCTGAATGGGGTGGCTTTTTGCGTCAATGCGCTGGTGATCGTGGCCAGCAGCCGCATGGGCAAGGCCTTGTCCGGCGGGGGCGTCGGGCGTTGGCCGCAGTATCTGCTGGCTACCGTGTTCGGCGGTTTGGCTGTGCGTTTGCTGGCGGCTTCGCGGCAATAAGAACCTGTTTACGCTCTGCTGCGCGTCGGCGATACCGCGTTGAAAAAGTCTTCGGAATGCTCATGTACCATCTGTACATTCCGCTTCCTCAGCCGTTTTTGCCTTGTCTCGCCCTAGCTCGCGAGATCGTAAACAGGTTCTAAGCGCCCGCCGGCGTTTCGGCTATGGTTAGGGCAGGGTCTGCTTCCGGCGAGGACAGGCTTGCTGTCCCGCAAACTTTCAGGAGCGGTAAACCATGGCCGATGTCGGTGGCGATATGGAGATTGCCAGTCGTTTGCTGTCCTTGGAGCAGGACAGCGAGTTGTTGATCGCGCTGTTCAATCCGCACGACGTGCTGTGCTATGCCAACGCGGCGTTCTGCGGCACCTTTGGCGTTGAGGCGGACGAGCGGATCAGTTGGGAGCAATTGATGCGTCGCGGCCATGAGCGTGGGCATGGCAGCTGTATCCGAACCGACGACATCGATGCCTGGATCGCTTCCGCCCGCTCGCGGCGCGGCAAGCAGCCGTTCCGGACTTTTGAGGCCGATTTGACCGACGGCCGCTGGATCTGGGTGACGGAAACGCTGCAGGCCGACGGCTGGCTGCTCTGCGTCTGCTCCGATATTTCCAGCTTGCGGGCGGACGAGCGCGAGCTGCGGATCGCGCGCGATGCGGCGCAACGGGCGGCGTTGACGGATCCGCTGACGGGCATCAGCAATCGTGCCCACATCATGGGCCAGCTGGAGCGGCTGTTGCGCCAGCCACGGGCGGCGGAGTCTCCCGCTTGCGTGGTGGGGATACTGGACCTCGATCATTTCAAACGGATCAACGACCGTTACGGCCACTTGGCGGGCGACACGGTGCTGCGCGATTTTGTGCGGCGGGTGCAGCCCATGCTTGAGCCCAAGGACGGCTTGGGACGGCTTGGCGGCGAGGAATTCCTGCTGTTGATGCCCGACCGGGCATTGCGCGAGGCGGAACTGATGGTGACGGCGATCCTGGCTGCGGTGGCGGAATCGCGGCCGCTGGCGGAGCCGGCTGATTTTGCCTATACCTGCTCCGCCGGCCTGACTCTGTTGCGCGCCGGCGATGATACCGCGCAGGCCCTGGGGCGGGCGGATGATGCCTTGTATCGGGCCAAGGAGGCCGGGCGCAACCGGCTGGCGACCAAGCTATAGCGTTTTGCACTGGGCTAAGGCTTGGGAAATGGAAAAGGCGGGAGCAGTGCTCCCGCCTTTGTCATGACCGCGCTTACTGTTTGACGCAGTCCACGCAGTAGACCTTGCGGTCCTGCACCTCAACCGCCACCAGGCCGTGGACATCGGTTTCGAAACCCGGCAGTTCGCGGTTGAAGGCCTGGGCAAAGCGCAGGTAGTCGACGATGGTCTTGTTGAAGCGTTCGCCCGGGATCAGCAGCGGGATGCCCGGCGGGTACGGGGTCAGCAGCACCGCGGTGACGCGGCCTTCCAGCTGGTCCACCGGCACGCGCTCGATCTCGCGGTGCGCCATCATGGCGAAGGCGTCGGCCGGGCGCATCGCCGGCTCCATGTCGGACAGGTAGATGTCGGTGGTCAGGCGCGCCACGTCGTGCTTGCTGTACAGGCTGTGGATGCGCTGGCACAGCTCGCGCAGGCCCACTCGCTCGTACTGCGGGTATTTGGCAACGAATTCCGGCATCACGCGCCACATCGGCTGGTTCTTGTCGAAATCGTCCTTGAACTGCTGCAGCAGCGAGATCAGCGTGTTCCAGCGGCCCTTGGTGATGCCGATGGTGAACATGATGAAGAAGCTGTACAGGCCGGTTTTTTCCACCACCACGCCGTGTTCGGTCAGGTACTTGGTGACGATGGCGGCCGGAATGCCCATCTCTTCGAAGCTGCCGTCCACGTCCAGGCCCGGCGTCAGCACGGTGGCCTTGATCGGATCCAGCATGTTGAAGCCTTCTTCGATGCCGGCGAAGCCGTGCCAACGCTCGTCCGGGCGCAGCGTCCAGTCGGTCTGGTCGCAGATGCCGTCGTCGGACAGGTCGTCCGGTCCCCACACGCTGAACCACCAGTCGCGGCCGTATTCCTCATCCACCTTGCGCATGGCGCGGCGGAATTCCATCGCCTCCACCAAGGACTCTTCCACCAGCGACTGGCCGCCCGGCTGCTCCATCATGGCCGCCGCCACGTCGCAGCTGGCGATGATCGAGTATTGCGGGCTGGTCGAGGTGTGCATCAGGTAAGCCTCGTTGAACCAGGCGGTGTCCAGCTGGCGGTTCTGCGGGTCCTGCACCAGAATCTGCGAAGCCTGGCTGATGCCGGCCAGCAGCTTGTGGGTGGACTGGGTGGAGAACACCAGGCTGTCTTCGCAGCGCGGACGGCCCTCGCCGATGGCGTGGAAATCGCGGTAGAAGTCGTGGAAGCTGGCGTGCGGCAACCAGGCTTCATCGAAGTGCAGCGTGTCCACTTCGCCGTCCAGCAGGCCCTTGATCTCTTCTACGTTGTACAGGATGCCATCGTAGGTGGACTGGGTCAGGGTCAGGATGCGCGGCTTGCGGTTGGGGTGCTTCTCCAGCGCTTCGCGGGCAAACGGGTTGGCCAGGATCTTCTTCTTGATGGTGTCCGGCTGGAATTCAGACTTCGGAATCGGGCCGATGATGCCGTAGTGGTTGCGCGTCGGCATCAGGAACACCGGGATGGCGCCGGTCATGATGATGGCGTGCAGGTTGGATTTGTGGCAGTTGCGGTCCACCAGCACGATGTCGCCGGCGGCGACGCAGCTGTGCCAGACGATCTTGTTCGAGGTCGAGGTGCCGTTGGTAACGAAGAACAGGTGGTCGGCGTTGAAGATGCGGGCGGCGTTGCGCTCGGACGCCGCCACCGGGCCGGTGTGGTCCAGCAGCTGGCCCAGCTCGTCCACCGCGTTGCACACGTCGGCACGCAGCATGTTTTCGCCGAAGAACTGGTGGAACATCTGGCCCACCGGGCTCTTCAGGAAGGCCACTCCGCCGGAGTGGCCGGGGCAGTGCCAGGAATAGGAGCCGTCGTAGGCGTAGTCCACCAGTGCGCGGAAGAACGGCGGCGCCAGATTGTCCAGATAGCTCTTGGCCTCGCGGATGATGTGGCGGGCGACGAACTCCGGGGTGTCCTCGTGCATGTGGATGAAGCCATGCAGCTCGCGCAGGATGTCATTCGGGATGTGGCGCGCGGTGCGGGTTTCGCCGTACAGATAGACCGGGATGTCCGGGTTGCGGCGGCGGATCTCGGCGACGAAGCCGTACAGATTGCCCAGCGCCTGCTGCGCCGAATCCTCGGTCTGGAATTCCTCGTCGTCTATCGACAGGATGAAGCCGGCGGCGCGGCTCTGCTGCTGGGCGAAGGAAGTCAGATCGCCGTAGCTGGTGTAGCCGATCACGCTCATGCCTTCCGCCTCCATGGCGGCGGCCAGTTCGCGGATGCCGGAACCGCTGGTGTTTTCCGAGCGGAAATCCTCGTCGATGATCACGATGGGGAAGTGAAAACGCATACCTGAGTCCTTGTTGCTGTTAACTCGGACATGACGGCGGGGCCGGAAGATCACCGGCGGCGGCGCCATGTCGCTCGGTGCGCGTGGGGCGCAGATCTGTACGCACGGGCAGAAGAACGAGTCTTCGCCGCCGCCCTGGAGGCTGGCCTTGAGGCGCGAATAAAACGGGTCGCTTTGCGCCGCGGTCCGTACCTGGCGACCCATGGTCGCTTCACGTCAGCCGGCCTGGAGAACATCCCAAGAAAGCGCGAATTGTAGACCTTTTGTCTGGCATGTTGTGGTGCGATGCGGCACGCGCGGCAAAAAAAACGCGATGCGCGCCAGGCCTAGGTTTGGCATGGTTGGCGTAGTGTGGCGCGGAGGCGGCTAAGCGTATGTTTTTATTGAATGTCAGGCGGCGGCGTTTCGTCTTGCCGCACGTCTGGCAATGCCTGGCGCAACTGTTGTTTTTTTCTCCGTTTGGCCCGGTACAGGCTGACGGAGCGGGCGACGATGGACAGGCCGGCGCTGGCCAGCAGCAGGGTCAGCGGCGCGGCCACTAGCCAGGGAAAATAGCCCACGGCCAGGGCCAGCAGGCACAGCGCGACGCCTATGCTGAGAAAGGCCGGCGCTTCGCTGCTTTCCACGCTGCGGCTGCCGTGCACTACGGCGCCCAGCATATCGCCCAGGCGGGCGGCCTGGCGCGCGGCGGCGCTGGCGCCGCTCAGCGCCATTTCCTTGGGCGAGCCGCGGCGGCGTTTTTCCCGCCGCACCGGCGTCGGTACCGGGCGGTTGCGCTGCTGCTTCAGCACGATCTCGGTGGCGTGTTCCAGATCCTGCAGGAAGCGTTCGGCCAGTTGCGCGGCCAGGGTGGCGTCTTCCAGCGCGATGTCCAGCTCGCGGTTGACCAGCCAGCTGGACAGATTCAGGTTGGTGGAGCCGATGCGCGCCCAGCGGCCATCGGCGACCGCCGTCTTGGCGTGGATCATCGGACCGTCCCATTCGAACACCCGCACGCCGGCTTCCAGCAGCGGCCGGTACTGAGTGCGCGAGACGGTGCCTATCCAGCGGATGTCGCTGGAACGCGGCACCAGCAGCCGCACATCTACGCCATCCAGCGCCGCCTGTTTGAGCGCGGACAGATACAGGCTGGTGGCCATGAAGTAGGCATCGGTCAGCCATAGCGTATGGCGGGCGAAACTGGCCACCAATAGATCCAGCCGCATCATGCGCGCGGTGGAAGGCGTGGTGGCGATCAGCCGCGCCGCCGTCTCGCCGCAAGGTTCGGTGTGGACCGCTTGCAGCCAGCGCGCGTCAAGCGGCGCGCCGCAGCTGGCCCAGCTGTCGGCAAAGGCGGCCAAGGCCTGCGCCAGCAAGGGGCCGCGCAGCGCGAGTCCGGTGTCGCGCCACGGCGCCAGGCCCTTCTCCGGCTTGCCTTGCCAGCTGGCGCTGATGCACAGGCCGGCCACAAACAGCTCCTTCCGGTCGACGATGATCATCTTGCGATGGTTGCGGCCGAGCATGCTGAGCCCGCCGCCCAGGCTGGGCGGATGATAGGCGCGCACTTCGGCGCCGGCCTCGATCAAGGGTGTGAAAAAGCTGGATAGATGGGCCCGCCAACTGCCTAGCCAGTCATAGAGCAGGCAAACTTGGATGCCAGATTTGGCTTTATCGATAAGGATATCGCGGATTTTCACGCCAAATTGGTCATTGGCGAAAATATACATTTCTATAAAGACAGAATCCTGGCTGGCTGCGAGGGCGTTTTCCCAGGCCGGGAAATTCTGCGCGCTGTCGTATAGCAATTTCACCTGATTTCCTGCCGTCAGCGGCGCGCCAGCAGAACGCGACAAGGCCTGTTCCGCCAGCTGGCGGACGAATTGCAGGGTTTGCTGCGACTGATCGTCTCGGTTCATGATTATTTTGAATGTTGTCTGACAAAATACAAAATATCTCGCAAATTGCGGGTTTGTATCGATTTCACGCTGCGAAAACCTGTCGTTTTTTTGAAAATTTTTGTCTCAAAAAATCAAAAAAAGCGCACGATTCAAGTAGCGGAATTACATATCAAAAACAAGACATTGTGCATCAACTGATTGAAATCAAATGATTGTTGCGCCGCGATAAGCCGGCTTGCGGCTGGCGCGATCTTGCCCGTAGAATCGAACACATCACTACAAAGTATAAATGGGCAGAGAAATGGACAGACAGCGCCGACTGCAGGGCACATTGTATAAACCGGAATTCGAACAGGACAGCTGCGGCTTTGGCCTGATCGCCCAGCTGGACGACAAGCCCAGCCATTGGCTGGTGGCGACCGCCATCTCCTCGCTGGCTAAACTGACGCACCGCGGCGCAGTGGCGGCGGATGGCAAGTCGGGCGATGGCTGTGGCCTGTTGTTCAAGAAACCGGACGGCTTTTTGCGCGAAGTGGCGGCGGAAGCCGGCATCGCGCTGAAGTCAGTGTACGCCGCCGGTCTGGTATTTCACCACTCTGATCGGGCGATAGGCGAGCGCAGCCTCGCGCGCCTGCGCGAGCATCTGGAGGCGCAGCAGCTGGAAGTGGCCGGTTTCCGTACCGTGCCGGTCGATACTGCGGCCTGCGGCGAAACCGCCTTGGCGTCCTTGCCCGCCATCTCCCAGGTGTTTGTGAACTGTCCGTTCGGCATGGACGAGCTGGCCTTCCAGCGCCGCCTGTACATGGGCCGTCGTCAGGCGGAAAAGGCTAATAAGGAAGATGATGCCTGTTTCTACCTGCCCACGCTGTCGCCGCACACCATCTCCTATAAAGGCTTGGTGACGCCCGAGAACCTGCCGCGCTTTTTCCTGGACCTGGCCGATCCGCGTTTCGAGTCCAGCCTGGCGGTATTCCACCAGCGCTTCTCCACCAATACCTGGCCGCAATGGAAGCTGGCCCAGCCTTTCCGCTTCCTCGCCCACAACGGCGAGATCAACACGGTGCAAGGCAACCGCAACTGGGCGCGCGCGCGCGAGCGCATCATGGCCTCGCCGCACCTCGATATGGATGCGGTACGACCCATCGTGCAGACCGACGGTTCGGACTCGATGAGCCTGGACAATATGCTGGAAGGCCTGCTGATGGGCGGCATTCCCTTGTTCCGCGCGCTGCGCCTCTTGGTGCCGCCAGCCTGGCAGAACGTGGACAGCACCGACAAGGACCTGCGCGCCTTCTACGAATTCAATTCCATGCACATGGAGCCGTGGGACGGCCCGGCCGGCATTGTGCTGACCGACGGCCGCTACGCCGCCTGTATGCTGGACCGCAACGGCTTGCGTCCGGCGCGCTGGGTGCTGACGAAGGACAATATCCTGACCATCGCGTCGGAAGTCGGCGTCTGGGACTACCGCGCCCAGGATGTGGTGAGGAAGGGCCGCGTCAAACCGGGCCAGCTGTTCGGCGCGGACCTGATGAACGGCGAGCTGCTGATGCCGGAAGACATCGACGCCATGCTGAAAAGCGCCAAGCCGTATCGACAGTGGATCAAGGACAGCGCCAAGTATCTGGAGCTGTCGATCGAGGACGATGCCGGCGTGGAGCCGCTGTCCAAGGATGAACTGACGCGGCTGCAGAAGATGTTCAATCTCAGCCGCGAGGAGCGCGACCAGATCCTGCGCGTGCTGGCGGCAGATGGCCAGGAAGCTGTTGGCTCCATGGGTGACGACACGCCGATGGCGGTGCTGAGCCAAAAGGTGCGTTCGCCATTTGATTACCTGCGCCAGCAGTTCGCCCAGGTGACCAACCCGCCTATCGATCCGATCCGCGAAGCGGTGGTGATGTCCTTGAACACCGTGTTCGGCCCCGAGCGCAATATGTTCGAGGAGAGCGCCGAACACGCCAAACGACTGGAAGTGCGCAGCCCGGTGCTCAGCCACGAGAAGTTCACCCGCGTCACCACCCGGCCGGAACCTTACCTGAAGGCTACTAACTTCGATCTGTGCTACGACCCGAGCGAAACCACGCTGCGCGAAGCGATTTCCTGTCTGACCCGGCATGTGGTGGAAGCGGTGCAAGAAGGCACGGTGGTGGTGGTGCTGTCCGATCGCCACGCCACAGGCCAACGCCTGCCCATCCACGCGCTGTTCGCCACCGGCGCGGTGCATCACGCGCTGATCGACGCCGGCCTGCGCTGCAAGACCAATATCGTGGTGGAGACAGCCACCGTGCGCGACGCGCATCAGATGGCCTGCGTGCTGGGTTACGGCGCCACGGCGGTGTACCCGTATCTGGCCTACCAGACCATCATCGATCTGGTGAACAACGGCGACGTGCCGCTGAAGGCCAACGAAGCGCTGCAGCATTACCGCAAGGGCATCAACAAGGGCCTGCTAAAAGTGCTGTCCAAGATGGGCATCTCCACCATCGCCTCGTATCGCGGCGCGCAGCTGTTCGAGGCGGTCGGCATCCATGAGGAAGTGGTGGATCTGTGCCTGAAGGGCACGGTGTCGCGGGTATCCGGCGCCAATTTCGACGATTTCGAATCCGATCAGAAGCAGCTGGCCAAGCTGGCCTTCAATCCGATGCGGCCGATCAACCACGGCGGCCTGCTGAAATATGTGCACGGCGAGGAGTACCACGCCTATAACCCGGACGTGGTGCAGCTGTTGCAAAAGGCGGTGCAGAACGGCGACTACGACGTCTACCTGCAGTACGCCGAAACCGTGAATACCCGCCCGGTGGCCATGCTGCGCGACCTGATGCAGCTGAAGCTGGCCGGCGAGCCGATTCCGCTGGACGAGGTAGAGCCGGTGGCGGCCATCGTCAAGCGCTTCGACTCGGCCGGCATGTCGCTGGGCGCGCTGAGCCCGGAGGCGCATGAGGCGCTGGCCATCGCCATGAACCGCCTGGGCGGCCGCTCCAATTCCGGCGAGGGCGGCGAAGACCCGGCGCGCTACGGCACCGAGAAGATGTCCAAGATCAAACAGGTGGCGTCTGGTCGCTTCGGCGTCACTCCGCATTACCTGGTCAACGCCGAGGTGCTGCAGATCAAGGTGGCGCAGGGCGCCAAGCCGGGCGAGGGCGGCCAGTTGCCCGGCGACAAGGTGTCCGGCCTAATTGCTCGGCTGCGCCACGCCAAGGAGGGCGTCAGCCTGATCTCGCCGCCGCCGCACCACGACATCTACTCCATTGAAGACCTGGCGCAGCTGATCTTCGACCTGAAGCAGGTGAATCCGTCGGCGTTGGTGTCGGTGAAGCTGGTGGCCGAACCCGGCGTCGGCACCGTCGCTGCCGGCGTGGCTAAGGCCTATGCCGACCTGATCACCATCTCCGGCTACGACGGCGGCACCGGCGCCTCGCCGCTGACCTCGGTCAAATACGCCGGCTCGCCGTGGGAGCTGGGCTTGTCCGAGGCGCAACAGGTGCTGCGCGCCAACGGCCTGCGCGGCCGGGTGCGGGTGCAGACCGACGGTGGCCTGAAAACCGGCCTGGACGTGGTCAAGGCTGCCATCCTCGGCGCCGAGAGCTTCGGCTTCGGCACCGGACCGATGGTGGCGCTGGGCTGCAAATACCTGCGCATCTGCCATTTGAACAACTGCGCCACCGGCGTGGCGACGCAGGAAATCAAGCTGCGTTCCAAGTACTTCACCGGCCTGCCGGACATGGTGGTCAACTACTTCCTGTTCATCGCCCGCGAAACCCGCGAGTGGATGGCCAAGCTGGGCGTGCGCTCCATGGAGGAGCTGATCGGCCGCATGGACCTGCTGCAAGTGCTGGAAGGCGAGAGCGAGCGCCAGGCGCGTCTCGATCTGTCCCCGCTGCTGTCGCTGGGCACGGTGCCGGATAGCGAGCCGCGTTACTGCATAGCCGAAAGCAATCCGTCTTTCGACAAGGGCGAACTGGCCGAGCAGATCCTGCAAGACGCCCTGCCGGCCATCCACAACAAGCAGATGCTGGAGCTGTCCTACCCGATCGAAAACACCCATCGCTCCATCGGCGCGCGCCTGTCCGGCGAGATCGCCCGGGTCCATGGCGCGGCTGGTTTGCCGTTTGGCTGCCTGAAGGTCAAGTTCACCGGCAGCGCCGGCCAGAGCTTTGGCGTGTGGAACGCGGCCGGCCTGCATCTGGAACTGGAAGGCGACGCCAACGACTACGTCGGCAAGGGCATGGCTGGCGGCCGGGTCACCATCTATCCGCCCAAGGACGCCGGCTACCCGGCGGGCGAGTCCATCATCATCGGCAATACCTGCCTGTACGGCGCGACCGGCGGCCAGCTGTTTGCCGCCGGCATCGCCGGCGAGCGCTTCGGCGTGCGCAACTCCGGCGCGCTGGCGGTGATCGAGGGCGCGGGCGACCACTGCTGCGAATACATGACCGGTGGCACCGTCATCGTGCTGGGCGAAACCGGCTACAACTTCGGCGCGGGCATGACCGGCGGCTTCGCCTTCGTCTACGACCCGCATGAGAAGTTCGCCTATCGCTACAACAACGAACTGATCGACATTCACCTGATCAACGGCGAGGCGATGGGCATGTACCGCGCCTATCTGCTGGAGAAGATCGCCAAGCACGTTGAACTGACCAGTTCCGAGACGGGCCGCGCCATGCTGCAGAACTTCGACGACTACGTCGACTATTTCTGGCTGGTGAAGCCCAAGGCCGCCAAGCTGGAAAGCTTGCTCAAAGATTAAGCGCCGACTCATATATTTAGGGCGGCGCGCCGCGTCGCCCTCCCTCGCGGGAGAGAAAACCATGTCCGATGTATTCCAGTTCATGAAGCTGTCGCGCAACCCAGGCGACAAAGTTGAAGCCAGCGTTCGCAAAATCGAATTCAAGGAAATCTACCAACCCTTGCATGCAGTGGACGCCGCCGACCAGGCCGGACGCTGCTTGTCCTGCGGCAATCCGTACTGCGAGTGGGAGTGTCCGGTGCACAACTACATTCCCGACTGGTTGAAACTGGTGGAGGAAGGCCGACTGTTCGAGGCGGCCGAGCTGTCGCATCAAACCAACAGCCTGCCCGAAATCTGCGGCCGGGTCTGCCCGCAAGACCGCCTCTGCGAAGGCGCCTGTACCTTGAACCAGGGCGGCTTCGGCGCGGTATCCATCGGCAGCATTGAGAAGTACATTACCGACGAGGCCTTCAAGGCCGGCTGGCGGCCTGACATGTCCAAAGTGGTGTGGACTGGCAAGACCGTAGGCGTGATCGGCGCAGGCCCTGCCGGCCTTGCATGTGCCGATGTGCTGGTGCGCAATGGCGTTAAAGCGGTGGTGTATGACCGCTACGAGGAAATCGGCGGCCTGCTTACCTTTGGTATCCCTGAGTTCAAGCTGGAGAAGAGCGTGATCAAACGCCGCCGCGAAATCTTGGAGGGTATGGGTGTTGAGTTTGTGCTGAATACGGAGATTGGCAAGGATGTTCCGATTGAAACTTTACTGGCCAAGCATGATGCCATTTTCATGGGGATGGGGGCTGTCTCTTATACACATCTCCGAGCCCACGAGACTCAAAAGGGGGGGGGGGGGGGGGGGGGGGGGGGGGGGGGGGGGGGGGGGGGGGGGGGG